>NZ_JAMYBY010000009.1:0-260733 GCF_024126555.1 Pseudomonas sp. VE 267-6A | reverse complement strand
ACACTTGACTCGCTTCGATCTCTCGTAGCGGGAGGCGAATTCTACAGCGTTACAACCTGCTGTCAACCACCTTTTTCACCGCTGCCGATCTTTCGATCGAAGCACCACCAGCCTGACCTGAAACGTCCAACTCGTTGATATTCAAGGAGTTTTTCGTTTCGACTGCGCCGGAAGTGGGGCGAATTATAGAGAGATTAAATCGTGCGTCAAGGGCTAATTTGAAACTTTATCAAATCAGCCCTAGCCACCCTCTATATAGATAGGAGAGGGCGCCTACAGCACGCCCGCGCCACGCAGGCGTTGCACCTCGTCACCCTTCAGCCCCAGCACCTGCATCAGCACCTGTTCGGTATGCTCCCCCAGCAGCGGCGGTGCATTGCGGTACTCCACCGGCGTCTCGGACAAACGAATAGGGCTGGCCACCTGCGGCACGCTGCCGGCCAACGGGTGAGGAATCTCTATGGCCAGGCCACGCGCCTGCACCTGAGGGTCCTGGAACATCTGCGCCAGGTCGTTGATCGGCCCGCACGGTACACCCGCCTGCTCCAGCTGGCTGACCCACTCGGCGGTAGTCTTGAACACCGTGGCCTGGCGAATCAGCGGGATCAGCTCGGCGCGGTTGGCCACACGCAGTTTATTAGTGGCAAACCGCGGGTCATCCGCCCACTGCGGCTGGCCGGCCACCTCGGCGAACTTGCGAAACTGCCCGTCGTTACCCACGGTCAGGATGAAGTCGCCATCGGCGGTAGGAAAATCCTGGTAAGGCACGATGTTCGGGTGCGCATTGCCCAGGCGACGCGGCGCAACACCCGTGGTCAGGTAGTTCATCGCCTGGTTGGCCAGGCAAGCCACCTGCACATCCAGCAACGCCATGTCGATGTGTTGCCCGCCGCCATCGTGATCCCGGTGGGCGAGGGCGGCCAATATCGCCACCGTCGAATACAGCCCGGTGAGAATATCGGTCAACGCCACCCCGACCTTCACCGGCCCCGCACCGTCCTCACCCTCCGGGCGGCCGGTAAGGCTCATCAGGCCACCCAGGCCCTGGATCATGAAGTCATAACCGGCACGCTTGGCGTAGGGTCCGGTCTGGCCGAAGCCGGTGATCGAGCAATAGATAAGCCGCGGGTTGATCGCCCGCAGGCTTTCGTAGTCCAGCCCGTAGGCCGCCAGCCCGCCAACCTTGAAGTTCTCGATCAGGATGTCGGACTTGGCCGCCAGCTCGCGTACCAGTTGCTGGCCTTCGGGCTGGGTGAAGTCGATGGTGACCGACTGCTTGTTGCGGTTGGCCGAAAGGTAGTAGGCCGCCTCACTGGTGTTCTCGCCATAGGCGTCCTTGAGAAACGGCGGGCCCCAGGCGCGCGTGTCGTCGCCCGCCCCGGGACGCTCGACCTTGATCACCTCGGCCCCCAGGTCCGCGAGGATCTGTCCGGACCACGGTCCGGCCAGCACTCGCGACAGATCCAGCACCCGCAGATGAGATAGCGCGCCCATGGGCTGGCTCCTTATTAATAGAAAGCCTGCAGACCGGTTTGCGCACGCCCCAGAATCAGCGCATGCACGTCATGGGTACCTTCATAGGTGTTGACCACCTCGAGGTTGACCAGGTGGCGGGCCACGCCGAACTCGTCGGAGATACCATTGCCGCCCAGCATGTCGCGGGCCAGGCGGGCGATGTCCAGCGCCTTGCCGCAGGAGTTGCGCTTCATGATCGAGGTGATCTCGACCGCAGCAGTGCCTTCATCCTTCATGCGGCCCAGGCGCAGGCAACCTTGCAGGGCCAAGGTGATCTCGGTCTGCATGTCGGCCAGCTTCTTCTGGATCAGCTGGTTGGCGGCCAACGGGCGGCCGAACTGCTGACGGTCCAGGGTGTATTGGCGCGCGGTGTGCCAGCAGGCTTCCGCTGCACCCAGGGCGCCCCAGGAGATGCCGTAGCGCGCCGAGTTGAGGCAGGTGAACGGGCCCTTCAGGCCACGTACATCCGGGAAGATGTTTTCTTCAGGCACGAACACGTTGTCCATCACGATCTCGCCGGTGATCGAGGCACGCAGGCCGACCTTGCCGTGAATCGCCGGGGCACTCAGGCCTTCCCAGCCTTTCTCCAGCACGAAGCCGCGAATGTCGCCCGCATCGTCCTTGGCCCACACCACGAACACGTCAGCGATCGGGCTGTTGGTGATCCACATCTTGCTGCCGCTCAGGCGATAGCCACCGTCGACGCTCCTGGCGCGGGTGATCATCGAGCCCGGGTCGGAGCCATGGTTGGGCTCGGTGAGGCCGAAGCAGCCGATCCACTCGCCGCTGGCCAGCTTGGGCAGGTACTTCTGCTTCTGCGCCTCGGTACCGAATTCGTTGATCGGCACCATCACCAGCGAAGACTGCACACTCATCATCGAGCGATAGCCGGAGTCGATACGCTCCACTTCACGGGCAATCAGGCCGTAGCACACATAGTTGAGGCCGCTGCCGCCGTACTGCTCGGGGATCGTCGCACCCAGCAGGCCAACCTCGCCCATTTCACGGAAGATCGCCGGGTCGGTCTGCTCATGGCGGAAGGCTTCGAGCACACGCGGGGCGAGCTTGTCCTGGGCGAAGTGGAACGCGCTGTCACGCACCATGCGCTCTTCTTCGGTGAGCTGCTGATCGAGCAGCAGCGGGTCGATCCAGTTGAAGCTTGCCTTGCCAGCCATGTGCGAATCCTCGGAAACGTTTTGTCGTGGGTTGATCCTAGGCCGTAACGGGCGTGGCGACAAACGAGGATTGCGCATAGTCTTGTGATAATTTCTCACTTCGTAACGGCACCAACGGCCATTTTTACGACTGATTAGTGAGGTTGACGTATATGCGGCGCAAGATCCCCAGCACCACGGCCCTGGTGTGCTTCGAGGCTGCAGCCCGCCACGAAAGCTTTACCAAGGCGGCCCAGGAGCTCTCCCTGACCCAGGGCGCGGTGTGCCGACAGGTGGGCGGGCTGGAGGAGTTTCTGAATGTGGAGCTGTTTCGACGCTCGCGCCGTGGCGTGAAGCTCACCGAAGCCGGCCTGTCCTATAGCCGCCGCGTCGCCACCCAGCTGGACGCGGTGGAGCGCGATACCCTGTCGGTGATGGGCCAGCAGGGCGCCAACGTGATCGAACTGGCCCTGGTACCGACCTTCGGCACGCAATGGCTGCTGCCGCGACTGAAGGACTTTCAGCGCCTGCACCCCGAAGTCACCGTCAACCTGACCAACCGCACCCGTCCGTTCCTTTTCGCCGACACCCACTTCGACGCCGCCATCTATTTTGGCGACGCCGACTGGTCGGGTACCCAGTCCCACCGCCTGATGGGCGAGAACCCCGTGCCGGTGTGCAGCCCGGCCTTGCTGGCAGGGCAGGCTAGTCTTAGCGCCGAGGACCTCGCGCAACTGCCGCTGCTGCAGCAGACCACCCGACCCTATGCCTGGCGCCAGTGGTTCAACAGCCTGGAAATGAACGTGGCCCGCGACATGACCGGCCCGCGCTATGAGCTATTCTCGATGTTGGCCCAGGCCGCCATGCACGAGATGGGCGTGGCGTTGATCCCGCCCTTTCTCATCCAGCATGAACTGGGGGAGGGCAGGCTGGTGATTGCCAACCCGCATGCGCTGTCGAGCATCAAGGCGTATTACCTGATGATCCCGGAGCGCAAGGTGGAATCCGCCTCGCTGCGTGCTTTTCGCGACTGGCTGGTAGCCGAGGCCCAGCGCTATGCCGCGCAGCACAAGGATCAGAGCGGGTTGTTGACCCCGTAGTCAGCAAATATCGAGCCCTACAGATATACGAAAATGTCGCAAATTAGCAGACTGTTCCGGTGCACGCCAAAACACCCCTTAACCCTGCTGTTTACGGGGCCTTCGCGACATAAAGCCTGTGCACAAATGCGCTTTCGCGAAATTTGTCTGAAAAAATTTCAAATTTTGCGTAATGTCCCTGAAGCCCACGGTTCGCGGGCTTCAGGCCGTTTATTGCGACATTCGGTCACAGGGTGACTTGTAGTTTATCGTTCGTCACCCTTCAGAACCGGTTGAAGCGATTCAGGATCGCCTGCAAAATGCCGCGCCCCGCCCGGATTCAGGGCGGGATCGTGCTGATCGGCCGCCCCAGACGCACCATCCGCAGTGCGCTGGTTTACCAACAAAAGATCACGCAGGAGAAATTGACGTGCACATTGGTGTTCCTCTCGAAACGCAGACGGGCGAGACACGTGTCGCTGCCACCCCCGAAACCATCAAGAAACTGATCGGCCAGGGTCATCAGGTCACTGTGCAACGTGGCGCGGGCGTCAATGCCAGCGTGCCCGACAGTGCCTATGAAGCAGCAGGCGCGACCATCGGCAGCGCTGCCGATGCGTTTGGCGCACAGCTTGTACTCAAGGTTGTGGCGCCCAACGAAAGCGAACTGGGCCAGATCAACAGCGGCACCGTTCTGGTGGGCATGCTCAACCCGTTCAACAATGACGTGATTGCCAGGATGGCCGAACGCGGGATCACCGCCTTCGCTCTCGAAGCCGCGCCGCGCACCTCCCGCGCGCAGAGCCTCGACGTGCTGTCATCGCAGGCCAATATCGCCGGCTACAAGGCCGTGCTGCTGGCCGCGCATCACTACCCACGCTTCATGCCGATGCTGATGACTGCCGCAGGCACCGTGAAGGCTGCCCGCGTGCTCATCCTGGGCGCCGGTGTGGCCGGCCTGCAGGCCATCGCCACGGCCAAGCGCCTGGGTGCGGTGATCGAGGCCTCGGACGTGCGCCCGGCGGTAAAGGAGCAGATCGAATCGCTCGGCGCCAAGTTCATCGACGTGCCGTATGAAACCGATGAGGAACGCGAGTGCGCCGAAGGCGTCGGCGGCTACGCGCGGCCCATGCCCGCCAGCTGGATGCAGCGTCAGGCCCAGGCCGTGCACGAACGCGCCAGACAGGCCGACATCGTCATCACCACCGCGCTGATCCCCGGGCGCAAGGCACCGACCCTGCTCAGCGCCGAAACCGTCGCGCAGATGAAGCCGGGCTCGGTGGTCATCGACCTCGCCGCCGCACAGGGCGGCAACTGCCCGCTGACCGTGGCCGACCAGGTGGTGATCGAGAACGGCGTGACCATCGTCGGCCCCACCAACCTGCCAGCACAGGTCGGTGCGGACGCCTCGGCCCTGTATGCACGCAACCTGCTCGACTTCATGAAACTGCTGTTCGACAAGGACGGCGCCCTCACGATCAACCTCGAAGACGACATCGTCGCCGCGTGCCTGATGTGCCGCGACGGCCAGGTCATCCGCAAGAACGGATAAGGAGCCAGACAATGGAAGACATGCTGATCTCTCACGGCGTCTACAACCTGATCATCTTCGTGCTGGCCATCTATGTGGGCTACCACGTGGTATGGAACGTGACCCCGGCGCTGCACACCCCGCTGATGGCGGTCACCAACGCCATCTCCGCCATCGTCATCGTCGGCGCCATGCTGGCCGCCGCGCTGACCGTGACCCCGCTGGGCAAGACCATGGGCACCCTCGCGGTGGCCCTGGCAGCGGTCAACGTGTTCGGCGGTTTCCTCGTCACCCGGCGCATGCTGGAGATGTTCAAGAAAAAGGCCGCGAAGGCTGAGGGGAAGAAGTAAACATGAGCATGAACCTGGTAACCCTGCTCTACCTTGTCGCCTCGGTGTGCTTCATCCAGGCGCTCAAGGGCCTGTCGCACCCGACCACCTCGCGGCGCGGCAACCTGTTCGGCATGCTCGGCATGGCCCTGGCGGTGATCACCACCGTCGGCCTGATCTACAAACTGGGCGCGCAGCTGGCCACCGACGGCATCGGCTACGTGATCGTCGGCCTGCTGGTGGGCGGCACTGCCGGCTCGATCATGGCCAAACGCGTCGAAATGACCAAGATGCCGGAACTGGTCGCCTTCATGCACAGCATGATCGGCCTGGCGGCCGTGTTCATCGCCATCGCGGCCGTGGTCGAGCCACAGTCGCTGGGCATCGTGGCCAGCATCAGCGACCCGATTCCGGTCGGCAACCGCCTGGAGCTGTTCCTTGGCGCCGCCATTGGTGCGATCACCTTTTCGGGTTCGGTCATCGCCTTCGGCAAGTTGTCGGGCAAGTACAAGTTCCGCCTGTTCCAGGGCGCGCCGGTACAGTTCAGCGGCCAGCACAAGCTCAACCTGGTGCTGGGCCTGGCCACCATCGCCCTGGGCCTGATCTTCACCTTCACCGGCAACCTGACCGCCTTCGCCCTGATGCTGGCCCTGGCCTTCGTGATGGGTGTGCTGATCATCATCCCGATCGGCGGCGCCGACATGCCGGTGGTGGTCTCGATGCTCAACAGCTATTCGGGCTGGGCAGCGGCGGGCATCGGTTTCTCGCTGAACAACTCGATGCTGATCATTGCCGGTTCGCTGGTGGGTTCGAGCGGCGCGATCCTCTCGTACATCATGTGCAAGGCGATGAACCGTTCGTTCTTCAACGTGATCCTCGGCGGCTTCGGCGGCGCTGCAGAAGCGGCCGGCCCGGCCGGTGCCAAGGAGGCGCGCCCGGTGAAATCCGGTTCGGCCGACGACGCCACCTTCCTGCTGAGCAACGCCGACACCGTGATCATCGTGCCCGGCTACGGCCTGGCGGTGGCCCGTGCGCAGCATGCGCTCAAGGAACTGACCGAAAAGCTCACCCACAACGGCGTGACCGTGAAGTACGCGATCCACCCGGTGGCGGGGCGCATGCCCGGGCACATGAACGTGCTGCTGGCCGAGGCCGAAGTGCCCTACGACCAGGTGTTCGAGATGGACGACATCAACTCCGAGTTCGGCCAGGCCGACGTGGTACTGGTGCTCGGTGCCAACGACGTGGTCAACCCGGCGGCCAAGAACGATCCCAAGTCGCCGATTGCCGGCATGCCGATCCTCGAAGCCTTCAAGGCCAAGACCATCATCGTCAACAAGCGCTCCATGGCCAGCGGCTATGCCGGCCTGGACAACGAACTGTTCTACCTGGACAAGACCATGATGGTGTTCGGCGATGCCAAGAAGGTCATCGAAGACATGGTCAAAGCCGTGGAATAAGCCCTTGAAAAGGCTGTGACAAATAGCCCCAGCGCGGTACCGGCTGGGGCTTTTTCATGCCCGCCCAGCCGACAGAAGGCTCTACTTCAGGCCTTCGCATTCGACCTTGGTCGCGGGACGCCGACAGGCGAAATCAATAGACTGCGCATCTAGCTTTAGTAGCCCGAGATAATAATCCATGTACCGTGATCGTATTCGCTTGTCCTCTTTGCACAGCAAGGTAATGAGTGCGGCCGATGCCGCAGGTTTGATCGAGGACGGCATGACCGTCGGCATGAGCGGTTTCACCCGTGCCGGCGAAGCCAAGGCCGTGCCCCACGCACTGGCCGAGCGAGCCAAGCTGTCGCCGCTGAAAATCAGCCTGATGACCGGCGCCAGCCTGGGCAACGACCTCGACAAGCAGCTGACCGAAGCCGGTGTGCTGGCCCGTCGCATGCCGTTCCAGGTCGACAGCACCCTGCGCAAGGCCATCAACGACGGCAAGGTGATGTTCATCGACCAGCACCTGTCGGAAACCGTCGAGCAACTGCGCAACCAGCAGCTCAAGCTGCCGGACATCGCGGTCATCGAAGCGGTCGCGATCACCGAAGACGGCCACATCGTGCCGACCACCTCCGTGGGCAACTCGGCCAGCTTCGCCATTTTCGCCAAGCAGGTCATCGTCGAGATCAACATGGCGCACAACGCCAACCTCGAAGGCCTGCATGACATCTATATCCCGACCTACCGGCCGACCCGCACGCCGATCCCGCTGGTGAAAGTCGATGACCGCATCGGCAGCACCGCGATCCCGATCGACCCGGCCAAGATCGTCGGCATCGTCATCACCGAGCAGGCGGACTCGCCGTCCACCGTATTGCCGCCGGACGACGAAACCCAGGGTATCGCCAACCACCTGATCAACTTCCTCAAGCAGGAAGTCGACGCCGGGCGCATGACCAACAAGCTCGGCCCACTGCAGGCCGGCATCGGCAGCATCGCCAACGCGGTGATGTGCGGTCTGATCGACTCGCCGTTCGAAGACCTGACCATGTACTCCGAAGTGCTGCAGGACTCGACCTTCGATCTGATCGACGCCGGCAAGCTGAGCTTTGCCTCGGGCAGTTCCATCACCCTGTCGACCCGTCGCAACGCCGACGTGTTCGGCAACCTGGAGCGCTACAAGGACAAGCTGGTGCTGCGTCCGCAGGAAATCTCCAACCACCCTGAAGTGGTACGGCGCCTGGGCATCATCGGCATCAACACCGCACTGGAGTTCGACCTGTACGGCAACGTCAACTCCACCCACGTGTGCGGCACGCGCATGATGAACGGCATCGGTGGCTCGGGCGACTTCGCGCGCAACGCGCACCTGGCCATCTTCGTCACCAAGTCCATCGCCAAGGGCGGCGCGATCTCCAGCGTGGTACCGATGGTCAGCCATGTGGACCACACCGAGCACGACGTGGACATCCTCGTCACCGAGCAGGGCCTGGCCGACCTGCGTGGCCTGGCGCCGCGCGAGCGCGCCCGGGTGATCATCGACAACTGTGTGCACCCGGACTACCGCGACGCACTGAACGACTACTTTACCCGCGCCTGCGAAAAGGGTGGGCACACCCCGCACATCCTGCGCGAAGCCCTGCAGTGGCATGAAAACCTGGAAGAAACCGGGCGCATGCTGGCCAGCTGAAGCCGTCCCTGTACAGCCGGTGGCGCGCAATGCGCACCGGCTGTACAGTTGCCCCGTCCAACCGTTACACAAACTGTTCTACTGTACCGGTGTTTTGACGGTACCTTCCTACGCAAAATCCCCTCATTGACCCTAAATTGCACCATTTCAGTGCGGACCGGTACAGTTGCGTCCAATACGAGTGCAACAGTCTGCATAAACAGTTAACTGGCCCATCACAATGCAGGTGAACTGTATCTACTGTTATGGACGACACAGGAGGATCATTGGCATCAGTTAAATCACTACCTAATGCCGCCACAAGCGGAAGGATGACACCATGGAACGTACACTCAGTTCCGATCTGGCTTTTGAAAACAACGCTCAACAATCCCAGGGTTCGCTGCCACTGCGCCTGCTGGCCAACCTGATGCTGTGGCAACGCCGCATCGCCAGCCGCCACCAACTGGCTCGCCTGGACTCGCGTCTGCTGGCTGATGCCGGTATCAGCGAAGCACAACGTTACGAAGAGCTGAGCAAGCCTTTCTGGCGTTGATGCAGGGCCCGCCGGCCAACGCCGGCACCCCCGAATTCAAAAACCCGTCGCAGGTGACTGCTGACGGGTTTTTTGTTTGAAAGGCCCGCGCCAGAGCATTCGAACCCAATACCAGTACAGTTTTTATAAACCAAAATATCACCAGTACAATCGTACAGTTGCGCTGCACGAGCCGGCGAAGCAGACGCCGCTGCACCACCTGCTGCATAATAGCCAGGCCCATATTCAGGAGATCGACCATGTCCCGTACCCGCCTGCTTGGCGCCGCAATGCTGCTGGCCCTGGCCTCCACTGCCCACGCATCCAGCTTCGTGGTCACCACCGATACCGTGGTGCGTGGCGTTGCCGCCTCCACCAACGCGACCTCCGATGCCTCCTCATCGCTGCGCGATGACAAGATCGTGCGCGCCGCCCGTGACGACGCCGCCAGCTTCGTCGCCAGCCAGGGCGCCATCCGCGGTGTGAAACTGGAAAGCGCCTTCGCCCACATCCGCCAGCAGGCCCCGACCCTGCAGGCTTCCGACGCCCAACTGGCCCAGGCGATCCTGGCCATCTGAACCGCGCAAGGGCCCGGTACACGTAACAACGTGTAAAAGCCGGGTACCCTGCGCTGGTCCCCACCCGCGCATTGGGATAGCCTTGCCGCCTGATTTCACAGCCAACCAGACCTCATGCGTTATTTGCTACCGCTGCTGCTCGCACTCTGCGCGTCGACTGCCGCCCAGGCCTTCGACCTGACCACTCAAAGCCTTGTGATTGCGGGCTACGCCACCAGCAAGGTGACCACCGCCCCGTTCGATCGCAAGCTGATCCTGGCCGCCCACGACGATGCCGCCGCCTTCGTCGCCAGCGACGGCGCCCTGCGTGGCGCACAGCTGGAAGCCGCCCTGAACGCACTGCGCCAGCACACCCCCGAACTTCATGCCAGCGACCTTGAACTGGCGCAGGCAATTCTCGTCCAATGATCACAACCGATTTTCCGGAGATGCTCCATGCGTAAACCGCTGATTGCCGCCACCCTCGGCCTGATGCTGCTGGCCGACGTGGTCCAGGCACAAACCCTGGTGGCCACCAGCAATATCATCGTGCGTGCCTTTGGCCGCTCGATCGACTTCACCTCCGACACCACCACCTCGATCCGCGACTCCAAGGTCGTGCGCGAGGCCCGTGACGATGCCGCCAGCTTCGTCGCCAGCCGTGGCGATATCCGTGGCGCGCAACTGGAAGCTGCCTTCGATACCCTGCGCCAGCGCGTTCCCGAAGCACGCGACGCCAGCGACCAGGTGCTGGCCGAAGCCATCCTGTCGCTGTGAAACCCCTTGCCTGGCTGTTGGGCAGCGTACTGACGCTGCTCGGCGCCCCTGCGCTGGCCGACCTGCAACTGCACCTGCAGGCAGACGGCCTCGACCCGCAACAGCAGCGGGCCAGCCAGGCACTGCTCGACGAAGCCCTGCAGGCCCTGCCGCCACGCTTGAAGGCTGAGCTGGACCGCCGCGTCGACGTCTCCTGGACCACCCGCATGCCCGAAGACGCCTATGGCCAGGCGTCGCTGGTATCGAGCCTGGAGCTCAACCGGCGCCTGCTGCCGGGCCTCACCGATGGCAGCGCTGCCACCGCGCAGACCGGCCGGCCGCATGGCACGGTGCGCCAGGAGCTGCTGGCCACCGTTCTCCACGAGCTCACTCACCTGTATGACCGCGCCCGCCTGTGGCCAGCGCCCGAGCGCCGGCTGATCAGCCGCTGCGTGCGCCAGAACACCAGCCTGGGGAAGGTGGGGCTGCCCGATGAATGCCGCGGCCAGACCGAACGCCGCTTCACCCTCAGCGACGACCCGCGCCTGCTCGACCTCGCCGGCTGGCCGCAGTACGTGGGCCGGCGTGGCGAGCGCGAACAGCACAACCGCCAGATCGCGCGCACCCCGGACAGCTACGAGCTGAGCAGCCCCAAGGAATTCATCGCGGTCAACATGGAGTACTTCCTCCTCGACCCGAGCTACGCCTGTCGCCGCCCGGCCCTCTACAAGTACCTGCGCGAGCATTTCGACTGGGCGCCTGCCGCTGCCGAGTGCGCGCCGGGGCTGCCGTTCCTCAACGCCGGCAACGACTTCGACAAGCAGCCGCTGGGCCAGGTCGACCCCGAACGCGTGTACGCCGTGGACTTCCTGCTGGCCGAAGCCAACCAGAACTGGGTCAGCCGCTGGGGCCACAGCATGCTGCGCCTGGTGATCTGCGCGCCGGGGCGCCCACGCGGTCCGGACTGCCGCCTGGACCTGGACCAGCACCTGGTGCTCTCGTACCGCGCCTTCGTCAACGACGTGCAGCTATCGAGCTGGGACGGCCTGACCGGCGCCTACCCCTCGCGCCTGTTCGTGCTGCCACTGGCACAGGTGATCGACGAGTACACCAAGACCGAACTGCGCAGCCTGGCTTCGATCCCGCTCAAGCTCGACCGGGACGAAATCGAAGACCTGGTGCGCCAGGCCGCCGAGATGCACTGGAACTACGACGGCCACTATTACTTCCTGTCCAACAACTGCGCGGTCGAAACCCTCAAGCTGCTGCGCAGCGGCACCGGCAACCCGCGCCTGGCCGGGCTCGACAGCATCATGCCCAATGGCCTGCTCGAGGTGCTGCAGGGTCGTGGCCTGGCCGACATGAGCGTGCTCGACGACCCGCGCGAAGCCTTGCGCCTGGGCTACCGCTTCGACTCCTACCGCGACCGCTACCAGGCCATGTTCCAGGTGCTCAAGCAGCACCTGCCGGTGCCGCAGGCCAGCGTGGAGGCCTGGCTCGAACAGCCACCCGCCCAGCGCCAGCAATGGTTCGCCCAGGCCGACCTGCGCACCAGCGCGGCCTTGTTGCTGCTGGAACAGGCCGGCCTGCGCCGCCAGCTGCTACTGGCCCAGGACGAGGTCAAGCAGCGCTACCTCAGCGGTCGCGAGCTCAACGACACCAACGTGGCCCAGGCCAACAGCACCCTGCAGCAGATCCTCGCCAACAGCGGCTTTCTCAGCAAACCGGCCGAACTGCTGAGCGGCAGCGGCTACGGGCTGCCCCAGGCCAGCGAACGCCAGCAGCTGGAGCAGGCCAGCAGCCAGCGCCAACAGCAACTGCAGCGCCTGACCGGCGACCTGGACAAGGAAGTACGCGCCTTGCTCGGCCCCGAGCGCGCCGCCGAAATCGCCGCCGTCGAAGCCAACCTCAAGCAGCTCGGCGAACACCTGCGCGCATTGCACAAGGCCGCTGGCGGGCTGCAATTGCCCTGAGTCGGTAGTTGACTTTGTAACTGCCTGTGCCACTATTTCGCCGCTTGAAAAATGGCATTTGGCTGCCATTGCGCCCCGCCGAAAGGCGCCGGGACATTTCGCAGAACCTCTTTCTTTCGACGTGACGGCCTGACCTCAAGCAGGCACTGCCGCGCACGGACGACCGTTGGCATGGTGGGATTATATGGACGTAGTCGGAGACGACCGCGAGTACGAGTGGTCGCTGGATGGGCAACGCTGGTTGCAGGATGCCCATGGCAGGTTCTCCCTGACCCACGTCGCCGGCAAGGCGCTGGAAGACGCGCAGCCCGACCTGGACTTTCTCGTCGGTGCGCAGCAGGCGCCCGGTGCGCAGGGCTGGCTGCCGGCCAGCTTCCGCCATTGCCCGCAGACCGGTACAGCCCTCACACCCGTGCGCTTCGACCGCCAGCAACGCTGGTTGCCGCCCTATGGCAACGGTAGCGGACGCCGGGTGGTGGAGGGCAGTTGCCGGCTCGACGGTGCCGAGCACACCCTCGCCGCGTTGTACCGCAAGCTGGACGGCGCCACCCCGCGCAGCCTGAACACCGCGCACAAGTACGACCAGCTGCCACGCAAGAACGGCTTGAATTTTCTCGTCGCCAACCTGGGCGGTCATCGCGAGGCGCTGTTTGCGCTGGCCCGCGACGGCAGCCTGTTCCGCTGGCAGCGCCAGGCCCAGGAGTGGGCGGCGCTGTTGCCGCACAGCACCCCGATCGGCCGTTGCAGCCTGCCCAGCTGGGCGTGGGGCGTGAGCCTGCGCGAGGTGGGCGAACAGCAACGCCTGCTGCTGGCCTGTGACGAGGGTGCCACCGAGGTGCGCGTCGACCCGCTCGATGGCCGCTACCATGTCGACCGCTGCCCGGGCCGTGCCATCGCCGCCCCCGGCGATCTCGACGACCAGGTACTGATCCCGCAGCAGATGCCCGACGGCAGCTTCAGCCTGGTGGCACGCCACAATGAACAGTGGACCCTGCACCCCATCGCCCACGCCAACCCGGCGCACCTGCAGGGCCTGTCCGCGCCACTGCGCGACCCGGCCTCGCGGCGCCTGCTGTGGATCGGCGCCCACGGCTACCTCAGCGTCAAGCTCGGCGCCCAGCTGGACGCCCAGTGGCTGAGCTGGCCCGCCGGTGCCCAGGCCCGCCCCGAATACGGCCCGCCGTTCGTCAACGGCTACGGCATCTGGCAGCAACTGTTCGAGGGCAGCGAGCAGTACTGCCTGCGCCTGGACTCGGACGAACGCAAGGAAGTCAAAGGCTCGCGCCTGAGCACCGGCCACCTGAACTACATGTTCAACGTGCGCCTGGATGCGCCCTGGGGCGAGCACGACGTCGACAACACCCCCACCCGGCGCGAAGTGGTCTACCCCTTCATCGAGTTCATCGACAGCCAGTACCTGCTGTCGGTGCGCGTCGAGTGGCCGTCGAGCCTGCAACAGTTCTTCGGCAACGACCAGGCCATCGACAGCCAGTTCTGCCTGGAACGTGTGGGCCAGCCGCCCTTGAGCATCACCCTCAAAGTGGCCCAACCCTGGAACGCCCAGTGGTTCTTCCACGACAACGCCCTGTGGCTGTACATCGATTCGACTGGAGCGCTCTACCGATGGAACGCATGAACCGCCTGCTGCGCCGTGGCCTGCTGCTGGCCCTGAGCCTGGTGTGCCTGAGCGCCCAGGCGCAACCGCTGCGCCAGGTGTTTCTGGTACAGAACTCCGGCTGGATGGAGCCGTTCTACCTCGACCCGGCTTCGGGCTTCAAACCGCTGATCACGCAACTGGCCGCCACCGCCGCCGGCAACGGCGAAGTGGTGATCGGCGCCTTCAACCAGGCCGACAGCAGCCACCCCTCGCCGCAATGGACCTACCGCGGCCCCGGCACCCACGCCAAGCTCGGTGACAGCGTCAATGCACTGGCCCTGGCACGCAAGGCCAGTGGCGCCTATGCCGACACCGACTTCAAGGAAGCCCTGCTGGCCGCGATCAAGACCGGCCTGGAAGGGCGCGAAGGCATCATCTGGATCGTCACCAACAACAAGAACAGCCCCAATAACAGCAGCGAGACCCAGCTCAAGAACCGCGAGTTCTACGACCTGCTGCACAAGGAAGACGTGATCAGCCGCATCGCCGCCTTCCCGCAGAAGATGCCGGTCAAGAGCAGCAACTTCGAAGCCAACGGCCTGATGATCTACGCCCTGGCCTACGGCGCCAATGCCGGTGCCGCGCTGGAACAGGTGCTGGCCCAGCCGGCCCTGGCCAAACTGCTGAACGACGCGCGTGTACGCCTCAAGCCGCTGACCCAGGCCGCCGTGCGCTTCATCCCGACCGGCGTCAAGGACACCCCCGACGTCAGTGCAGAGCTGGCCCCCGACCAGCAGACCGTGGTGCTCAACATCAACGTCGACGGCTCGCCCAAGACCGCGGTGTTGCTGGGCCGCTTCGAGAACCAGTTCAACCCCTACCAGATCCACTCAGCCAAGGTCGCGATGAGCCTGGACATGCCCGGCGAAGCCCTGCAGTCGGCGATCTCGATGGACCGCATCGAGAACCTCGAACCCGGCGCCCGCTCCGACGAGCTGTCGATCAGCCTGCAACTGCCGCCGCTGCCGTCGCAGTGGTCCAGCGAAGTGCTGCTGTCCAGCGGCTACCAGCGTGCCGGGGCCATCGAAGTGCGCCTGAGCGAGCAGCAACTGCAGATTTCCCAGCAGTTCATCGAGCGCATGAACGAGCTGTTCCCCAACGATGCACTGCCCGATGTGTTCCTGCCGTCCAGCGAAGCCAGCGCTTCGGCCACCCGCCTGCCGATCGTGCTGCAGATCAGCTACCCGCTGGGCCCGGTGCTGTTGCTGCTGGCCCTGCTGGTGCTGGCGTTGATCGGCCTGTTGCTGGCCAAGGCCCTGATCGGCGGCAAGAAGCCGGTCACGGTGATGGTCGAAGGCATCGCCCAGCAGTACCCGCTCAAGCCGTTCAGCAGCGCCAGCGTCTATGACGCCCGGCAGAACAAGGTCGCGACCGTAAAGCGCGGCCTGTTCGGCGCCACCCTCGAAAAACTCGCCGCCGACGTCGCCGTGCGCCTCAAATAACCCAGGACCCCGATCATGACCCAGACCAGCTCCCTGCCAGCCCCCGTAGAAAACGACGCCGCACCGGCCACCACCACCTCCACCCTGAGCGTTCCGGCGCCGCTGATGGACCTGGGCCCGAAAAAGGTCGACAGCCGTGACGCCCTGATCGGCGTGGCCGTACTGGTGGTACTGGCGCTGATCTTCTTCGTGATCAAGAACGCCTACGCCAACTGGCGCGTGCGCGAGCGCGTGGCCCCCAGCCGCGCCAACGCCTCGGGCTGGTTCCTGTTCCTGGGCCTGCTGCTGGTCTCGGCCATGGCCGTGCTGGCGGTGATCAACTCCGGTCAGTTCCTCACCCCGCTGTACCTTGCACCACTGGCTGGCGTGGCCGGCATTTCGCTGGTGGCCTGGCTGATGACCTTCTCGGCCAAGCGCTGAGCCCGGCCTGCACTGCCCGCGTCAGGCCTGGCCTGACGCTTCAATTTGATCCACGGATTTAGCCCGCCGACCCGATTCGGCCAGCCCAGCCAGGGCTCATGGAGTTTCAGATGAACGAGAATGCACAACCTTCCGGCCCGGCAGCGCTGAACATGGTCAGCGAGAAGATCCACCCGACGCTGTTCATCGCCCTGGGCGGTACCGGCATGAAGGTCAACATTCGCCTGCGCCGGCGCATTCTCAATGCCATCTGGGGCGGCAACAACCAGGTGCAGCAGATTGCCGACTTCCCCCTGGTGCAGTTCATCAACTTCGACCTGGATGCTGGCGAAGTCACCCAGGACGGCAAGTCGATCAAGACCGACGTGCTGGCCGAACAAGTGGCCTTTACCTCCGAAGAGAAGATCATCGAGCCGCTCAACCTGAGCAAGTACACCCACTCGATGGACGAGCTCAACCGCCACCGTGAAGTGGCCGAATGGTTCCCGTTGACCCCGGACAAGATCCGCGCCCTGGGCATCGACCCCTCCAAGGGCGCCGGGCAGATCCGTGCGCTGTCGCGCCTGTACTTCTACGACAAGTACCCGGTGATCCGCGACAAGCTGCGCGACAAGGTCGGACGCCTGCTGGCCAACATCGGCGGCAACGCCGACAAGCTCAAGAAGCTCGGCCTGGAAATCGACCCCGGCAAGATCCGTATCGTCATCAGCGGTTCGGCGGCCGGCGGCACCGGGTCCGGTTCGTTCCTGGACATGGGCTACCTGGCCAAGGCGATCCTCAAGGAACACAACATCGCCGGCAAGGTCGACCTGTTCTTCGTGTTGCCCGGCGGCTTCCATGCCTACAACACCGAGCGCGTGCAGGCCAACGGCTATGCGGCGCTGATGGAGCTGGAAACCAGCATGCGCGGCAACCGCCTGGTCAAGCACTGGGACGCCACCGACAACCTGTTCATCGACAACCGCCCGTACGATGACGTCTACATCATCGACAACAGCAACGTCGCCCAGGCCAAGACCAGCGACCAGGAAGACGTCTACGAGATGCTCTCGGACGTGCTGTTCACCGACTTCACCTCGCAGGACTTCGCCAACAAGAAGCGTTCGATCGCGGTCAACCAGAACCAGCACAAGATCCGCTCCTACACTGTGCGCCTGCCCCAGGACTACGGCGACGACACCGAGCTACGCTTCCCGTGCTCGTACTCATCGCTCGGCCAGGCCGTGCTCGACACCCAGATCGACGCGCGCCAGAACGTGCGCCTGAGCCGTCAGGTACAGCAGATGCTCAAGGCGTTCTTCGGCATCGCCAACGCCTCGGCCAACGACAACCGTCCTACCGACCGCGAGCGTGACGACTTCCTGCGCGAGCAGCTGAACGTCACCCCGCGTACCTTCACCGAACTGCCGGACTTCCTGTCCAAGGTCGAGCTGACCCTGGCCACCGGCGAGTTCACCCACTACCAGATCGCCGACGACCTGCTGCTGGTGGAGGGCGACAACAGCATCACCGCCCAGATCGAGCAGAAGGTCGAAGCGTTGTTCGAACGCCTGCACAGCGGCGGCGCCGACAAGGACCAGTGGCTGACCCATGTGCGCGAGATCCAGCAGCAGCTGGAACGCGACACCAAGGGCAGCAACATCGACAGTGCCGAGCGCAACCACGAAGTGCGCATCAAGGAAAACCGCCAGCGCCGCCTGACCGAGCTGGTGCGCGAAGACGCCCTGCCGGAAAAACTCTTCCGTCGCCTGGACGACGATGAGCGCGGTGGCCTGGACTACACCCTGGCCCTGGTCGAGATGCTCAAGGACCGCCTGGAAAACGAAGGCAGCGGCATCATCCCGGCGCTGGAAAAGAACGCCGCACGCTTCAAGGAACTGGCCGAGAAGCTGGAGTCCTCGGAGCTGGCCCGCGAATTCGAGCGCCTCAAGGAAACCACCGGCGGCGGCCTGATGGCCCGTCTCAGCGGCAAGGACAAGCAGGCCGAGACCGTGCTCACCCAGGTCAAGGACACCCTGCGCGACAGCCTGTTGTTCTACGTGCGCCATGTGGCCGCGCGCGAGGCGGCCCAGTTGCTGCGCGAGCTGTCCGACTGGCTGGGCCGCAAGGAGTCGGTGGACCAGAGCGGTCGCGCGGTGTGGAACGGCTTCGTCGGTCGCCTGCAGGACGGGCGCAACGCAGTCGACCAGCTGCTGCGCCGGATCGAGACCGACATCAGCAAGATCGACGCCAGCATCAAGGAAAAACACGCCACGCTGATCCCCCTGGCGCTGGTGCAGAACAACGAAGAGCAACCGGTGGACGGCGCCCAGGTACGCGAGTGGGCCAAGGACGCATTCAAGGACTTCGGCGGTTCCAAGACCCTGTTCGGCAAGCTGCAGGACGAGGAGGGCCAGGAAGAGCTGCTGTCCAAGCTGCGCGCCAAGGCCGTACAGCAACTGCCGCGCCAGACCCAGGGCACCGACCCGCTGCTCAGTGCGCTGGCCGCGCTGACCCCGGACGAGCAGCGCGAGAAGTTCCGCCAGCTGCTGCAACGTGCCATGCCGTGGACCCCGCTCAACCTCACCGGCGGCTTCGGCATCGGCAAGGACCGCTACACCTGCCTGGTCGGCGTGCAGGACGCCAATGAGTTCAAGCGCACCTATGGCGCCATGCTCGGCCAGTGCCTGCCACAGGGCACCGGCATGACCGCCGGGCAGATCCAGTTCGTCGAGTCGGGCACCCCGGGCAAGCTGATCTGCTTTACCGAGCTCAGCGGCTTCCCTCTGCCGGCGCTGACCCCGCTGCCGACCTACCTGGCCAGCTACCGCAAGGAAAGCACCACCATCCCGCTGCACAGCCACAAGCGCATCAGCCAGTTCGTGCAGCCGATCCAGTTCACCCAGGAGCAGTACCGCCAGTTCGCCGAGGACTTCAAGCTGTACCTGCACGCGGTCGTGATGGGGGTACTGCGCCGCAACCCGTCGGAACGCTACGAACTGATGATCGACCAGGACTACTTCAGCGTCGGTGACGAGTTCGCGATCCGCCAGAACGGCCTGAACCAGCTGCAGCGCAAGGACATCGAAGACCAGCTGCGCCAACGCTACGAGCAACTGCGCAGCCCGCAGCAACTGGCAGCCATGGTCGCGCTGTTCGAAGACCTGCGCCGCGGCGCCTACAAGCCGCAGATGCGCCAGGACGAAATCGGCGTGTCGTCGCTGTACCAGACCTTCCCGTACAAGATCGCCGAGCTGCTGAAAAACGAGTACGACAACCGCCTCAAGCGCCAGGCCCCGGACAACGCCGAGCGCCTTGTCGAGCAGGCGCGCGCGTTGCTGCAGCAGTTCACCGAGCCGGTCAGCGGCTCGCGCGCCGATGTGTACCGCGACGAAGTGCACGACGAGCACAGCGAGAAGCGCACCCTGCTCAAGGACTTCTTCACCAGCGGCTGGCTCGACAGCCTGTTCCAGCCGGCCGCCAGCACAGCGCCAGCTACCGCCCCCATGCCGGGCATGGCGCCACCGCCGCCACCAGGCGCAGCCGGCATGGTGCCACCGCCGGTGGCCGCACCGCAGTACAGCTACCACCTGAGCGTGGCCGGCACCAACTATGGCCCGTACACCACCAGCCAGCTGCAGCAGTACGTGCAGACCGGCCAGGTGACCCGCGACAGCCTGTTGTGGCGCGAAGGCATGGCCGCCTGGCTGGGCGCCGGGCAGATCGCCGAGCTGGCCCACCTGTTCGCCCCGACGCCCGCCGCAGCGCCGCCTGTCGGTACCCCACCGCCCGTTGCGCCGATGGCGCCACCGCCTGTGAACTGAGGAAGGCCCCATGTCCGCATCCGCGAAAAATCCGGCCTTCCCGCTCAACTGCGCCAGCAGCGCGTGCAACCAGCCTCTGAGCGGCCCGGTGGCGTTCTGTCCGTACTGCGGCGCCAGCAGCCAGGTTGTGGCCGCTGCACCCGCCGCGCCGGCGCCGGTGGTCGTGGTGAGCGCGGCCCCGACCCCCATGCCCGCAGCGGCGCCCGCGCCGGTGATCGAATCGGTGCACACGCTGGCCCCGGCAGGCATCGTGAGCACACCGGTGGTGACGCCGCCGCCCGTACCGCCGGCAGTGCAGGGGGCGCCGGTGGTCAAGTCGCGCAACCTCGGGCGCAAGCTTGCCCTGGCCGCCGGTGTGGTTGTGGCGGTACTCGGCTACGGTGCCTACCAGGCCAGCCAGCGCCAGTCGCTGCAGCAGTTCGAAGCCGAACTGGCCGCCGGCCAGGCGTGCCTGCGCAGCAGCCAGTTCGACTGTGCGCTGGAAAAAGCCGAAAGCGCGCTGCGCATCGAGAGCAAGGACCCGCGCGCCATCAGCCTGCTGCAACGCGCCCAGGCCGGGCTCGAGGGCCAGCAGCGCGACCAGCAGGCCAAGGCCCAGGCGGCAGCCGCTGCGGCCAGTGCGGCAGCCGCTCGTCAGGCTGCTGCCGAACGGGCGCAACGCGAGCAGCAGGCCCGTGAGCTGGCCACCAAGGAGCAGCAGCTACGCGACGAGCAAACCCAGCTCGCCAAGCGCCAGCAACAGCTGGAACAACAGGCTCGCGTCGTGCAGCCGGCGCAGCAGCGTCCGCTCACCACCCCGCGCCCGCCCGTACAACGACCTGCCAGCGCAGCCAATGCCGGGCTGGTGGGCCAGCAACTGAGCCAGGCACGCAGCGCCCTGGCCCGTCGTGACGGTGCCACCGCCCGTTCGCTGGCCAACAGCGTGCTCAGCCAGGACCCTGGCAACCGCCAGGCGCAGATCATCCTGCGCCAGGCCGAGCAGCTGCGCGCTCAGTCGTTCAACACGCCAAAGGGCCTGGGCGGGGTGATCATCGAGTAGCCCGCGCTACAGCGTCTCGCCGGGCTCGCCCGGCAGCTGCTCGTCCAGGTGCACCCAGGGCAGCCGGCTGTCGGTCCAGATATGCCGGCGCGGCTGCACCTGCTCCGGTGCGTCCAGGGTGGTGATGGTGATATCGATGCTTTCGGGGCTCAGGTCGGTGGTCAGCGCCATGTGCGCGCCACAGCGGCTGCAGAAGTAGCGCACGCAGCTGGCCGACGAGTCGTAGCGCTGCGGCGTGCCCAGCAGCCACTGGAAGTCCTCGCAGCGCACCGTCGCCCAGGTCACCAGCAACCCGCCGGTCACGCGCCGGCACACCGAACAATGGCAGTGCGCGACATCCTCCAGCGCACCCGCCACCCGATACCGCACGGCGCCGCAATGGCAGCCGCCTTCATGCACTTCGCCCATCCTCGTCGCTCCTGCAGACCCGCACTGGTTGATGAAACCTTCTGTCGCCTTTGTGCCGCCGAAAGCTGGCTGAAAGCTTGGGCACTTAGCATCGCCTCACCTCCGGCAAAAGACCGGTCAGCCAGGGCTCTGACTTTACTGCAGTGCCCGGCCCAATCAACAACAACAATGGTGATACTGATGTCCTTCCACGCCCGCGTTCTGCCTGCCCTCCCGCCGTCACTCCCAGCACCGCGCACATTGCGCTGATCCGTTCGTCCCTTTCTCGACGCGCCTCGCCTGGAGTAACTGCCCCATGCTGACCTTCCTCGGCTTCGCCATGGTCATCACCTTCATGTACCTGATCATGACCAAGCGCCTGTCGGCCTTGATCGCGCTGATTCTGGTACCGATCATTTTCGCCCTGTTCGGCGGCTTCTCGGGCGAGATCGGCCCGATGATGCTGCAGGGCATCAGCAAGCTGGCACCCACCGGCGTGATGCTGATGTTCGCCATTCTGTACTTCGCCCTGATGATCGACTCCGGCCTGTTCGACCCGGCCGTGCGCAAGATCCTCAAGCTGGTCAAGGGAGACCCGCTGAAAGTCTCGGTGGGCACCGCCGCGCTGGCCCTGGTGGTATCGCTGGACGGTGACGGCGCCACCACCTACATGATCTGCGTGGCCGCCATGCTGCCGCTGTACAGCCGCCTGGGCATGAGCCCGCGGATCATGGCCGGCCTGATCATCCTGGCCGGCGGGGTGATGAACATGACCCCCTGGGGCGGCCCCACCGCCCGCGCCGCCAGCGCGCTGCACGTCGACCCGTCGGACATCTTCGTGCCGATGATCCCGGCCATGGCCTTCGGCGTGTTCGCCATCCTGGCCATCGCCTATATGTACGGCAAGCGCGAACGTGCCCGCCTGGGCGAACTGCACCTGCCGGGCGATGAAATCGACCACAGTGAAATCAGCGTATCGCAATATCCCGACGCGCGCCGGCCCAAGCTGCTGTGGTTCAACGGCGCATTGACCCTGGCCCTGATGGTCGCGCTGATCGCCGGCCTGCTGCCGCTGCCGGTGCTGTTCATGATCGCCTTCAGCATCGCCATGGTGGTCAACTACCCGTGCCTGCAACAGCAGAAGGATCGCGTCG
The DNA here is from genome assembly GCF_024126555.1 of Pseudomonas sp. VE 267-6A. NCBI lineage: Bacteria > Pseudomonadati > Pseudomonadota > Gammaproteobacteria > Pseudomonadales > Pseudomonadaceae > Pseudomonas > Pseudomonas sp. VE 267-6A. The sequence goes on along the minus strand of NZ_JAMYBY010000009.1, from coordinate 238,291 downwards.
CGGCCCACGCCGGCAGCGTGCTGGCGGTGGTGGGGCTGATCTTCGCGGCGGGCATCTTCACCGGCATCCTGTCGGGCACCGGCATGGTCGAGGCCATGTCCAAGAGCCTGCTGGCGGTGATCCCCGAAGCGATGGGCCCGTACCTGGCGGTAATCACCGCGATCGTGAGCATGCCGTTCACCTTCTTCATGTCCAACGACGCCTTCTACTACGGCGTGCTGCCGGTGCTGGCCGAAGCTGCCAGCCACTACGGCATCAGCCCGGTGGAGATGGCCCGTGCCTCGATCGTCGGGCAACCGGTCCACCTGCTCAGCCCGCTGGTACCCTCGACCTACTTGCTGGTAGCCCTGGCCGGTATAGAATTCGGCGATCACCAGCGCTTCACCCTCAAATGGGCGGTGCTGGTGTGCCTGTGCATCATGTTCGCGGCGCTGCTGATGGGAATTTTCCCGCTGTTCAGCAGCCTATAATTCATCCGTTTCATCCCAACGCTTGCGCGTCGACCCCTGCGGCGCGCAACGCCCCACACGCTCGAAGGAACACACATGGAATGGCTGACCAACCCGGAAATCTGGGTTGCCTTTTTTACCCTGACGGCTCTCGAGATCGTCCTGGGCATCGACAACATCATCATGATCTCGATCCTGGTCAGCCGCATGCCCAAGCACATGCAGCAGCGCACCCGGATCTTCGGCCTGGCGCTGGCGATGGTCACGCGCATCCTGCTGCTGCTGTCGATCGCCTGGGTCATGCGCCTGACCGCCGACCTGTTCCATGTGTTCGGCCAGGGCATTTCCGGGCGTGACCTGATCCTGTTCTTCGGCGGCCTGTTCCTGTTGTGGAAGAGCTCCCAGGAGATCTACCACGGCCTCGAAGGCGAGGACGAAACCCACGACGAGCCGTCTTCCGGCAAAGCCGGTGGCAAGTTCCTGTACACCATCATCCAGATCGCGATCATCGACATCGTGTTCTCGCTGGACTCGGTGATCACCGCAGTGGGCATGGTGTCCCACGTGCCGGTGATGGTGGCGGCGATCATCGTCGCGGTGCTGGTGATGATGCTGTGCGCCAGGACCATCAGCGAGTTCATCGACAAGCACCCGTCGCTGAAGATGCTCGCGCTGTCGTTCCTGATCGTGGTCGGCACCGTGCTGATTGCAGAAGCCTTCGACGTGCACGTACCCAAGGGCTACGTCTACTTCGCCATGGCCTTCTCGCTGGCGGTGGAGGCGATCAACATCAAGATGCGCACCGCGGCGGCGAAAAAGAAACAGCAGAGCGACCCGGTGAAACTTCGCAAGGACATTCCGGGTCAGTAACACTGGCTGCGTTGAACAACAGGCCCCGAATGGGGCCTTTTGTCTTTTGGGAGGGCAACGCGCCAGCGAAGTTGCCCTAACCGGCGCGCGAGGTTTCAAAGCCTGTGCATGCATGCCATGCTGGCGCCACGGCCCTTGGCCGACTACAGCTTAAGTGAGCACTGGAAAAAACCGCCGGTCACCAGGCCAGGCTCACCGCGTCATCCACTTGCCCCACTGGGGCGCCTTAACAGGGGGCCGTAAGTATGCTGACCCTGCTCAACCTGCTCTCGGCCGTGGCCCTGCTGATCTGGGGCACACATATCGTACGTACCGGCATCCTGCGGGTGTACGGTTCCAACCTGCGCCGATTGCTGAGCCAGAACATGGCCAAGCGGCCCCTGGCGTTCATCGCCGGCATCCTGGTCACGGCCATGGTGCAGAGCAGCAACGCCACCGCGATGCTGGTGACCTCGTTCGTCGGCCAGGGCCTGATGACCCTCACCCCGGCCCTGGCCATCATGCTCGGCGCCGACGTGGGGACCGCGCTGATGGCGCGAGTGCTGACCCTGGACCTGTCGTGGCTGTCGCCGCTGCTGATCTTCCTCGGGGTGATCTTCTTCCTCTCGCGCAAGCAGACCCGCGCCGGGCAACTGGGGCGCGTAGGCATCGGCCTGGGCCTGATCATCCTGGCCCTGCAACTGATCGTGGAGGCCGCTGCACCGATTACCCAGGCCCAGGGCGTCAAGGTGCTGTTTGCCTCGCTGACCGGCGACATCCTGCTCGACGCCCTGGTGGGCGCGCTGTTCGCCCTGATCTCGTATTCCAGCCTGGCCGCGGTGCTGCTCACCGCCACCCTGGCCGGCGCCGAAATGATCAGCCTGCCGGTGGCCATCGGCCTGGTGATCGGCGCCAACATCGGCAGCGGCCTGCTGGCGTTCCTGAGCACCAGCATGCAGAACGCCGCCGGGCGCCAGGTGGCGCTGGGCAGCCTGCTGTACAAGCTGATCGGCCTGCTGGTGGTCATCCCGGTGCTCGACCCGCTGGTGCACTGGATGGACAGCCTGACCTTCAGCCCGCAAGAGCTGGTGATCGGCTTCCACCTCATCTACAACACCCTGCGCTGCCTGGCCCTGCTGCCCACCGCGACGCCAATGGGGCGCCTGTGCCGCTGGCTGCTGCCCGAGCGCGAGGAAACCAACGGCCACGCCAAGCCCCGCCACCTGGACCCTGCCGCGCTGGACACCCCGAGCCTGGCACTGGCCAACGCGGTGCGCGAGACCCTGCGCCTGGGCGACCTGGTCGACAGCATGCTCGATGCCATGCTCAACGTGCTGCGCGGCAGCCAGACCGCCCTGACCCAGCAGGTGCGCACCCTCAGCGACGACGTCGAGGGCCTGTACAACGCCATCAAGCTGTACCTGGCGCAGATGCCCCGCGAAGACCTCGGCGAGCACGACAGCCAGCGCTGGGCCGAGATCATCGAGCTGGCGATCAACCTCAAGCTGGCCAGCGACCTGATCGAGCGCATGCTGCGCAAGGTGCAGCAGCAGAAGACGTCGCAGCGCCGCGAGTTCTCCCAGGTGGGCCTGGAGGAGCTGACCGTGCTGCAGACCCAGCTGCTGTCCAACCTGCGCCTGGGCCTGTCGGTGTTCCTCAGTGGCGACCCGCACAGCGCACGCCAGCTGCTGCGCGAGAAGCGTCGCTTCCGCGCCCAGGAGCGGCGCCTGGCCCATGCCCACGTCAGCCGCCTGCAGCGCAAGGTGGTGCAGAGCATCGAGACCAGCTCGCTGCACCTGGAACTGATCGCCGACATGAAACGTCTCAACTCGCTGTTCTGCAGCAGTGCCTATGCGGTACTGGGCGGCAGCGATACCGGCGCCCTGATGATCGACAGCGTACCGGACGATGCCCATTCGCCTTGACCCGACGCTGCCCCGAACCCGTGCAAGGAAGCCTGTGATGCGTTGCCTGATGTTCATCTGCCTGTTGCTGGGCGCCCCTTCAAGCTTTGCCCTCGACCGCACCCAGGTCGAGGGCTACCTGTTGCCCAACGGCCTGCAGGTGCTGCTCAAGCCCGGCTACGAGCGCGACCATGTGTCGATCCGACTGGTGGTGGGCATCGGCTTCGACGACTTCCCGTGCGCGCGCCAGGAACTGCCGCACCTGCTCGAACACCTGTTGTTCAGCGGTATCGACGACACGGGCGAAGGCGGGCTGGAAGAACGCATGCAGGCCCTGGGCGGTGAATGGAACGCCTACACCAGCAGCGCCGACACCACCTTCGTCATCGAGGCCCCGGCGCGCAACCAGCGCAAGGTGCTCGACCTGCTGCTGGCCGTGCTCCAGGACACACGTATCGATGCCAACGCCTTGCAGGTGTCGAAGAGCATCGTCGAGCGTGAAGACGGCGGGCACTACACCCACCTGCAGCGCTGGCTGGACCGCCAGGACCTCGGCCATCGCGCCAGCGACCAGCTGGCGGTGGAGCTGGGGCTCAAGTGTGCCGAGCGCTCCTCGGTGCAGGACATGACCCTGGAAGAAGTGAATGAACTGCGCCAGCACTGGTACGCCCCCAACAACATGAGCCTGATCGTGGTCGGCGGCCTGGATCGCGTGCTGCCCGCCTACCTGGAGCGCACCTGGGGCCAGCTGGAGCCGGTGGAACCGGGCGAGCGCCGGGTACTCGATGGCGTGACCCACAAGGCCCAGGCGCGCCGCGAGCTGATCCGCGGCTGGCTGGGCGACAGTGCGCGGTTGCACTGGATGTTCCTGGAGCCGGTGCTGGATGAAAACCACGACGCCACCTACGACCTGCTGCAGCGCTACCTGGACTGGGCGCTGTATCGCGAATTGCGCCTGCAGCACAGCCTGTCGTACGGGCCGTCGGCGCAACGCGAGCGTTTTGGCGACACCGGCCTGTTGAGCCTGAATGCCGACCTGGACAGCGATCAGGTCGAGGCGGCCGAGCAGATCCTGGGGCAGATGATCGAGCGCCTGCGCAAGGACGGACTGGACCGCGCCACGTTCGAGCGCATCAAGGCCGCGGCAATCGCCCGCGAAGCGTGGACCAGCCAGGGCAACAGCGCGCTGGCCGACTACTACTGGGGAGCGTTGAACGACTATGCCGACGGTCGGGTCGGCGAGGCGAAGACCCGGTTGCGCGAGGTCAGCCTGGAGGATGCGGATGCGGCGCTGCAGGCGCTGTTCGCCGAGCCTGGGTATGTGCGGGTAGAGAAGCCGTTGCTGGGGTATGACCAGCTGGTGGGGCTGGGGGCGTTGGGGCTAGGGGTGTTGCTGGCGGGCATGCTGCTATGGCGGCGGCGCCGCTGACGCTACCGCGGATGTAGGAGCCGGCGTTGCCGGCGAATGCCGCACCGCGCAGCCACGCCGAACGCGTAACGGCCTTCGCCGGCAACGCCGGCTCCTACAAGCGCAGCAAGCAGCGTATCCTGTAACAGATTTTTACCTCACCCAGCGAACGCCCCACCATGCCCGCACTTCTCCTGCGCCTGATCGACCTGATAAAGCGCTACCCGGGGGTCATCGCCCTCGGCGGTTTCATTTCCGGTATCGGCAGTTTCATCCTGGTCGACCGTCAGGAAGGCCTGGCCAGCTGGGTCGCCATCCTGCTGCTGGTGAGCTGGCTGTGGCTGATGTTCGAGAACACCTTCACCCAGCTGTTCACCCGCCTGTTCAAGCGCGAGATCCCGCAGCCGCTGCTGCGCTACGCCACGCAGATGATCCACCAGGAAAGCCTGTTCTTCGTGCTGCCGTTCTTCTTCGTCACCACCACCTGGAACAGCGGCCAGCTGGTGTTCACCGGCCTGCTGGCCGGCGCCGGGCTGGTGTCGATCGTCGACCCGCTGTACTACCGCTGGCTGGCGCCGCGCCGCTGGCTGTTCCTGGCCCTGCACACCCTGACCCTGTTCGCCGCGCTGCTCACGGCGCTGCCGATCATCCTGCACCTGACCACGTCGCAGAGCTTCAAGCTGGCGCTGGGCATCGCCATGCTGCTGTCGTTCCCGAGCCTGGCCAGCAGCTTCCCGATCAATCACTGGCGCCGTGCCGCCATGCTGGTGCTGGTCACCCTGGCCGTTGGCGGCAGCGGCTGGCTGCTGCGCTCGTGGGTGCCGCCGGCGACACTGTGGATGACCGAAGTGGCCATCAGCACCCAGCTGCAGAACCGCACCCCCGGCGACAGCCTGGAGCAGGTCAGCGCCAGCCAGATCCGCAGCGCCGGGCTCTATGCCTATACCGCGATCAAGGCCCCGCGCGGCCTCAACGAACGCATCTACCACGTATGGAAACAGGACGGCAAAGAGGTCGATCGCATTGCCCTGAACATCAATGGCGGGCGCAAGGAAGGCTACCGCGCCTGGACCCACAAGCAGGTGTTCCCCAGCAACCCGGTCGGGCACTGGCAGGTGCGCGTGCTCACCGAAGACGGCCAGGTGATCGGCGTGCTGCGCTTCGAGGTGGTTGATGACGGTCAAGCATCCGTCGCCAAGTGACGCTATGCTCTGACCCGGCGCACTGGAGCGCCTGCCGGACTGTCTGGAGCCTATGACCACCACCGTCACCCCCGCCAGCGCCACCCTCGATACCACGCGCAGCCCGGCCTGCCTGCGCATCGCCGGCGACTGGACCCTGGCCAACTACACGCCGCTCAAGCGCAGCACCGAGGCCCTGCACGGCCAGTACGATGCCAGCGCCCAGGTCGACCTCGCCCAGCTGGGCAAGCTGGACACCGCCGGCGCCTCGCTGCTGGTCGAACTGCTGGGTGCCGAGCGCCTGGGGCAACTGGCCGATGACCACGCCAGCCCGCTGTCGGCCGCCGACCGCGCCTTGCTGCACACCGTGTACTGCTCGCTTCAGGACTACTGCCTGCCAGAGCGCCAGCCGGAAACGTCCGTGCTGACCCAACTGCTGTGCCGCATCGGCCGGGCAGTCGACGTGCTGTGGCAAGACACCCGGCAACTGCTCGGCTTCATCGGCCTGATCATCGCCACCCTGGCCCGGCGCCTGCTGCAACCCAGGCGCTGGCGCATGACTGCCGTGGTCGCGCACATCGAACAGACCGGCCTGGACGCGGCGCCCATCGTCGCGCTGCTGACCTTCCTGGTGGGTGCGGTGGTGGCCTTTCTGGGCGCCACAGTGCTGGCCAGTTTCGGCGCGAGCATCTTCACCGTCGACCTGGTGGCGTTCTCGTTCCTGCGTGAATTCGGCGTGCTGCTTACCGCCATCCTGATGGCAGGACGCACCGCCAGCGCCTTCACCGCGCAGATCGGCTCGATGAAGGCCAACGAGGAAATCGATGCGATCCGCACCCTGGGCCTGGACCCGGTCGAGCTGCTGGTGGTGCCGCGGGTGCTGTCGCTGCTGATCGCGCTGCCATTGCTGACCTTCGTCGCGATGCTGTGCGGCATCATCGGTGGCGCCGTGGTGTGCGCGGTGTCGCTGGACATCTCGCCGGCGATGTTCCTGTCGCTGCTGGAAAGCGACATCGGCGTGCAGCACTTCCTGGTGGGCCTGGCCAAGGCGCCGTTCTTCGCCTTCCTGATCGCGGCCATCGGTTGCCTGGAAGGTTTCAAGGTGACCGGCAGCGCTGAATCGGTCGGCGCCCACACCACCTCGGCGGTGGTCCAGTCGATCTTCGTGGTGATCGTGCTGGATGCGGTGTTCGCACTGTTCTTCATGGAGATGAGCTGGTGAGTGAGGCAAGCCGCGAGAAGGTCATCGAGGTGCGGGGCCTGTGCAACCGCTTCGGCACCCAGAGCGTGCACGAACAGCTCGACCTGGACCTGTACCGCGGCGAGATCCTCGCCGTGGTCGGCGGCTCGGGCAGTGGCAAGTCGGTGCTGCTGCGCAGCATCGTCGGCCTGCGCCGGCCCAACGAAGGCACGGTGAGGATCTTCGGCCAGGACCTCAGCCAGGCCAGCGACCAGCAGCGCTCGCAGGTGGAACGTCGCTTCGGTGTGCTGTACCAGAAGGGCGCGCTGTTCTCGTCGTTGACCGTCACCGAGAACGTCGCACTGCCGCTGATCGAACATGCCGGCCTGAGCCGCGCCGACGCCGAGCACCTGGCCGGGGTCAAGCTGGCCCTGGCCGGGCTGCCGCTGTCGGCGGCCGACAAATACCCCGCGTCGCTGTCGGGCGGCATGATCAAGCGCGCCGCCCTGGCCCGCGCCCTGGCGCTGGACCCGGACATCCTGTTTCTCGACGAGCCCACCGCCGGGCTCGACCCGATCGGCGCGGCCGCCTTCGACCAGTTGATCCTGACCCTGCGCGATGCGCTGGGCCTGAGCGTGTTCCTGATCACCCACGACCTGGACACCCTCTACACCATCACCGACCGCGTGGCCGTGCTGGCGCAGAAGAAGGTGCTGGTGGCCGGCCCCATCGACCAGGTCTCGGAAACCGACGACGCGTGGATTCACGACTATTTTCATGGCCCGCGCGGCCGTGCGGCCTACCAGGCCGCCACAGCGCTCAAGGAGAACTGAAATGGAAACCCGCGCGCACCATGTGTTGATCGGGCTGGTCACCGTGCTGGTGGTGGCCGGCGCCATGCTGTTCGGCCTGTGGCTGGCCAAGTCGAGCGTCGACAGCACCTTCAAGGACTACGAGGTGGTGTTCAACGAGGCCGTCACCGGGCTGTCCAAGGGCAGTGCGGTGCAGTACAGCGGGATCAAGGTAGGTGATGTGATCAGCCTGCGCCTGGACCCCAACGACCCCCGCCGGGTGCTGGCGCAGATCCGCCTGAGCGCCGAGACCCCGATCAAGCAGGACACCCAGGCCAAGCTGACCCTGACCGGCGTCACCGGCACCTCGCTGATCCAGCTCAGCGGCGGCACCCCGCAGAGCCCGCCGCTGGAAGGCAAGGGCGGCCGGCTGCCGGTGATCGTCGCCTCGCCATCGCCGATTGCGCGCCTGCTCAACAACAGCAGCGACCTGGTGACCAACATCAACCTGCTGCTGCACAACGCCAACCGGCTGTTCTCCGAAGAGAATGCCACCCGCCTGGGCGCCACCCTGGCCAACCTGGAGCAGACCACCGGCGCGATTGCCGGGCAGCGCGACGACATCCGCCTGGCCATCCAGCAGATGGCCCAGGTGGGCAAGCAGGCCGGCGCGGCGCTGGAGCAGACCAGCCAGCTGATGCGCAACGCCAACAGCCTGCTCGGCAGCGACGGCAAGCAGATCGTCAACAGCGCCGACCAGGCCATGCAGTCGCTGGCGCGCAGCACCGCCACCATCGACGCGTTGCTCACCGACAACCGCGAGGCGATCACCAGCGGCGCCCAGGGCTTCAACGAACTGGCCCCGGCGATCCGCGAACTGCGCGATACCCTGACTGCCTTGAAGGGCATCTCCCAGCGCCTGGAGGCCAACCCCAGCGGTTACCTGCTGGGCCGCGACAAAAACAAGGAGTTCACCCCATGAGCCGCCCCTGCCGCACCCTCGCCCTGGCCGCGCTGCTGAGCCTGAGCAGCGCCTGCTCGATCCTGCCCAAGGCGGAGCCGGCCGACGTGTACCGCCTGCCGGCGGCGCAACCGGTGCGCAGCAACGCCGCACCCGTGGCCTGGACCCTGCGTATCAACAAGCCGCTGGCCAGCGAGATCCTCGGCACACCGCGCATTGCCGTGGTGCCGGCAGGCGACCTGATCAGCAGCTACAAGGGCGCACGCTGGGCCGACCCGGTGCCGGCACTGCTGCGCAACCGCATGCTCGACGCCTTCCAGCGCGATGGCCGGGTACAGCGGGTAAGTGCCGACGACGCCAACCTGCAGGCCGACTACGAGATCGTCGGCGAACTGCAGGCGTTCCAGAGCGAGTACAGCGATGCCGGGCTGGCAGTAGTGGTGCGCCTGGATGCGCGACTGGTGCAGGGGCGTACCCAGCGCGTGCTGGCCAGCCACAGCTTCGAGGTGCGCCAGCCGGTGGCGCAGACCCAGGTACCGGCGGTGGTCGGCGGCTTCGGCCAGGCCACCGACCGGCTGATGGCGCAACTGGTGGACTGGACCGTGGCTCAGGCGAAGAACCAGTAGCACACCGCGATGGCCGCCAGCACCCCGGCCAGCTCGGCCAGCAGCGCGCAGCCCACGGCGTGGCGTGCGCGCTGGATACCCACGGCGCCGAAGTACACCGCCAGCACGTAGAAGGTGGTTTCGGTGCTGCCCTGGATGGTCGCGGCCACCAGTGCCGGGAAGCTGTCCACCCCGTGGGTCTGCATGGTCTCGATCAGCATGGCCCGCGCCGCGCTGCCGGAGAACGGCTTGACCAGCGCGGTGGGCAGGGCATCGACGAAACGCGTGTCCCAGCCCAGCCATTCGATGACATGACGAATGCCGTCCAGGCCGAACTCCAGCGCCCCCGAGGCGCGCAGCACGCCGACCGCGCACAGCATCGCCACCAGGTAGGGCAGCAGGCTCTTGGCCACGTCGAACCCTTCCTTGGCACCTTCGACGAAGGTTTCGTACACCGGCACCCGCTTGAATGCGCCGATCAGCAGAAACAGCATGATCAGGCCGAACAGCGTGAGGTTGCCCAGGATCGACGACAGGGTGGCCAGCGCGGTGGCCGACAGGCCCGCCAGCAGCGCCATGAAGCCGCCCAGCAGCAGCGCGCCGGGCACCATGTAGGCGAGCACCACCGGGTCCCACAGGCGCAGGCGCTGCATCACCGCCACCGACAGCAGCCCCACCAGGGTCGAGGCGCTGGTGGCCAGCAGGATCGGCAGGAACACCAGGGTCGGGTCCATAGCGCCTTGCTGGGCGCGGTACATGAAGATGGTCACCGGCAGCAGGGTCAGTGACGAGGCATTGAGCACCAGGAACAGGATCTGCGCGTTGCTTGCCGTGGTGGAGCTGGGGTTGAGCTCCTGCAGGGCGCGCATGGCCTTGAGGCCGATAGGCGTGGCGGCGTTGTCCAGGCCCAGGCCGTTGGCGGCGAAGTTCAGGGTGATCAGGCCCAGCGCCGGGTGGCCGGGCGGTACCTCGGGCATCAGGCGACGGAACAGCGGGCCGAGCACCTTGGCCAGCCAGTCGACGATGCCGGCCTTTTCGGCGATCTTCAGAAAGCCCAGCCACAGGGTCAGGGTACCGAACAGCAGCACCATGACTTCGACCGAAAGCTTGGCCATGGCGAAGATACTCTCGACCATGGCGGCGAAGATGCCCGCGTTGCCACCCACCAGCCACTGCACCAGTGCGGAGAGGGCGGCCACCACGAAAAAGCCGAGCCAGAGGCCGTTGAGCATTGGTAGTTTCCCTTGCAAGTTGGAGCGCATGATAGCGGGGTGGGTAGGCAGACGCCATAAACGGCGGCGGCCCATTCGCCGGCAAGGCCGGCTCCTACAGGTTCGGCATCGTCTGTAGCAGCCGGCCTTGCCGGCGAAGCTTCTGGCAGGCAACAAAAAGCCCCGACGGGTCGGGGCTCTTGTGTTTCAGGCCGTCAGCAGCTTAGTGCTGAGCGGTCTCGCCAGCCGGCGCCGGGGTCTTGCTGCGCCAGTGCGGCAGCGAGTTCCAGTACGCCTGGCCCTTGGCATCGTCATACATGCCTTCCCAGCGCGAGATGACCAGTACCGCCAGGGCGTTGCCGATCACGTTCAGGGCGGTACGCGCCATGTCCATGATGCGGTCGACACCGGCGATGAACGCCAGGCCTTCGAGCGGGATGCCCACGCTGCCCAGGGTCGCCAGCAGCACCACGAACGATACGCCCGGCACACCGGCAATGCCTTTGGAGGTGACCATCAGGGTCAGCACCAGCAGCAGTTGCTGGCTGATCGACAGGTCGATGCCGTACAGCTGCGCGATGAAGATCGCCGCGATGCTCTGGTACAGGGTCGAACCGTCCAGGTTGAACGAGTAGCCGGTCGGCACCACGAAGCTGCAGATGGCCTTGGGCGAACCGTAGGCTTCCATCTTCTGGATCACGCGCGGCAGCACGGTCTCGGAGCTGGCGGTGGAATAGGCCAGGATCAGCTCGTCCTTGAAGATGCGCATCAGTTTCAGGATCGAGAAACCGAACAGGCGGGCGATCAGGCCCAGCACCATGAAGGCGAAGAAGGCGATGGCGAAGTACACCAGCAGCACCAGCTTGGCCAGCGGCAGCAGCGAGGCGAAACCGAAGTTGGCCACGGTCACCGCAATCAGGGCGAACACGCCGATCGGGGCGTAGTTCATGATCATGTGGGTGACCTTGAACATGGCTTCCGACACGCCCTGGAAGGTTTTCACCAGCGGGTCGCGGATGTCTGCCTGCAGGCTCGACAGGCCCAGGCCGAACAGCACCGAGAAGAAGATGATCGGCAGCATCTCGCCACGCATCAGCGCTGCAAAGATGTTCGACGGGATCAGGTTGAGGATGGTCTCGATGAACGCATGCTCATGCTGCACCTCGGCGGCGGTGGCCTGGTACTTGGAGATATCCACGGTGCCCAGGGTGCTCATGTCGATGCCGGCGCCCGGGTGGAACAGGTTGGCCAACACCAGTCCGACCACGATCGCGATGGTGGTCACCACCTCGAAATAGATGATGGTCTTGAGGCCGATACTGCCAAGTTTCTTCGCATCGCCAACCCCGGCGATACCCACGACCAGCGACGAAATCACGATCGGGATGACGATCATCTTGATCAGGCGAATGAAGATGTCACCTGCCGGTTGCAGGACGTTACTGATCCACCATGCCTTTTCTGCACTGAAATGGTTCAGCAACGCCCCGATGGCGATCCCCAATACCAGACCGATGAGGATTTGCCAGGCGAGGCTTAGTTTTGCCTTCTTCATGTCGTTACCCTTTGTTCAAGTGGACACGGTCACTGCCTTGAAACCTGCATTCTAGAGCCGCTGAAAGCGATTCCCTGGAGTTTTCATGGTGCAGGCAATGCGCCGTAGAAGGTCACCGCAAGTGAGCGCAAGGGGCGCTCGGACCAGCGAAAAAGGCGCAACTATTCCGATGCAGGCGCACTGAGTCTAATGCCGTAAATGACTACCCTATGCCGAATCGGCATGATCTTTTTGGCATGAAACGGACGTCCCAGCGGCAGAAAACCTACCCGTTCGGAATCCCGAATAAGGCCAAAGCGCCATGATTAGGCCGATACAGCGGTATCCACAAACCGGCAAAACAGCGTTGTTCGACAATCCGAATGCGTGAAAAACGTCATTTGGCAGGTCAAAGAAGTCAGGAATTTTTTTGATGGGTGGTCAGCCGTCTGGCCGATCTGTCACTTTCAAGCGGGGAAATGCATCAGGCTTGCGCCGGGTGCACAAGTCTGACCGGGGGCTGCCCTGGCGGCATGCGACCCCGGTCCACGACTGTGTTGCCGTTTACCACCCTGACCCGGCCCATGAAGGAGGTACTCCCTGTACCCCTAGGCCCCTCCGATCCTGTAGCAATCAGAGCAGCCCGGCCCCCTGGTCATGCGTCCGCTCTCCTCGAGCGGGCGCAGCATAGAAACTGGAACAGGCAAAAGGTTCAGCTTCCATGGTGATACTGATGCGTCCGGCGACACTCAGTAGTAGTTCGGGTCTTTCTTCAGCTGCTCTTCGAGCATCTGTTTCATGCCGTCATTCGGCTCGCCCAACCAACGCTTGTCGGTGTGACGGCTGGGTGACTTGTCGGCAGGCAGGCCGGCGGGTACCTGGACCCACAGCGCGTATGCCTCATCCTTGTCCCAGCTGAAGGCCACGATAAGACGGCTGCTGTCGCAGCTCTGCTCGGTCTCGCACAAGGGGCCGACCAGATACTTGTCGCCGTCTTCCTCGATCGCCGTCATCTGCTCGGTGGAAGCACCACTGAGGTTGATGACCCAATCGGGCAGCCGCTCCTGCTTTTTGACCACTTTCTGCCAGGTTTCCCGGTACTCGGGGTCCGAACCAAGCAGTTGGCTGGTCCGGACCTGGCCGTCATTGGCCGCCATCGCCGCTGTACAGGCCCCCACCATCAGGGCGCCTGCCAGGGCTCTGTAGAGCGTCCCTTTCATAGTCAACCTCTACCGCGACGACCGAAGAAGAAGGAAGCGACGAACAGTACCAGGAAGACAATGAAGAGAATCTTCGCGATACCGGTAGCGGCGCCGGCGATACCACCGAAGCCCAGTACGGCAGCGACAATGGCGATGATCAGGAAGGTGATGGCCCAACTTAACATGGTGTTTCTCCTTACCGTTTTTGAAAGCGGTTGTGTCAGATGTGGGGCATTGCTCGGTCAGAACACCCAGCGTTCCTGCGGCACGACGGTTTCCACGGTGGCCGCATCGACCGAGTGGGTACGTGGCGCGGTCCTGGCTTCCAGCATCGAAGCACGCGTGGCCTGCACATGGGCCACGTGATAAGCCTGTACGGACATCTGGTTGGCGATCTGCTTGGACTGCCAGATGCTGTACATCTGCCCTGCAACCAGGGTCAGAAGCGCCGCCAGGCAGAGAAACAGCAACTGGCGTACGTGAAGCGGGGAAATCTGCACTAGGGCGGCGGTTAACAGGTTCATGCCGGGCTCCTCTGCTGCATCGTTGTTATTGACTGATAGAGTCATTGCAGCCTGCATGCCAGCTTTTTAAATCAAATAAAACGCTTATAAATCAACATCTTAGGCATGCACCGAGGGCAGCTGCAGGACGCATCCTGCACGATGCCCCCCAGGGCCTCGTGCGATTTGCACGATCAGCCCTCCACCTTGATCGCCACCTTGAGCATGTCGGCGTCCACCCCGCGCACGCCGCGGATCTGGCGGGCAATCTCCTGGGCGATGGTCTTCTGCTCGTTGCTCATGACTTCCCCGGACAGGCGCACCACCCCCTCCTGTGTCGCCACCTTGATGTTGGGCCCGTCCAGGTTGCGGCTATATAAGAAGCTGGTCTGCACCTTGTCGTTGATCCACGCGTCGCTCTGCACCTCGGCCGCTGCCGCAGCGGCCTGCTCGCGGGCCTGGGCCGGGTCGCTCACGCCCAGGCTGATCAGGTTGTTGACCAGGTACACGCCATCGGTAGAGGCCGCCACGCTGCCGGCCATCTGCTTGGCCTCGGCGCTGGTCACCCGGCCACGCAGGGTGACCACCCCGGCCCGGCTGTCGACTTCGATGGGCAGGCCCTGGGTCTGGCTGCTCCACAGCAGGCGGGCGCGGATAACCGCCCCCAGGGTGGCGTCCTCCAGGCGCTGGGCATAGGCGCGCCGTTGCAGGGTTTCATCCACAAGCTCGGGGTTGACCTGCAACTGGTTGTCGACCTGCTCGATGCCGGCGGTGGCCAGTGCCACCTGCGCCGCCAGCTCGCGCTCCACCTCGTTCTCCACCTCGCCCTGCAGGCGGGCGGTCTGACCCTGGATGGCCACTTCGATCTTGAACGGGTTGAGCAGTCGGTTGAGCGCCAGGGCGGTCTGCAAGGCGCCTTCCTGACGGGCCTGCTGCAGGCCGGGTTCGGCCGCCGAGGCGCTGGTGAAACCCAGCGGGGTGAGCAGAAGTGCGGCAGTCAGAACTGCCAACGGGCGTATTGCACGCATGATGAAGCCTCCTGTTGGTCAGAAGGAACATCATGGCAATCGTTGTGCCAGTGCTCAAAAAGTAAACAAACTCATTATTTTCAATGAGTTAGTCATATTCGCAGCAGGGAGCTAGCATGCAGGGCGCGGAATCAATCAGAATCGACCATGCAACTTGCCCGATTTTTCCGAGACTAACCAAGAACATTCTTAAAGGAGCGTAGGAAAATGGAATCTGCCACGGAACATCAGGGCCGCATTCTGCTGGTAGACGACGAGTCCGCAATCCTGCGTACCTTCCGCTATTGCCTGGAAGATGAAGGCTACAGCGTGGCCACGGCCAACAGCGCCGCCCAGGCCGAAACCCTGTTGCAGCGCCAGGTGTTCGACCTGTGCTTTCTGGACCTGCGCCTGGGCGAGGACAACGGCCTGGACGTACTGGCGCAGATGCGTATCCAGGCGCCGTGGATGCGCGTGGTCATAGTGACCGCGCATTCGGCGGTCGACACCGCAGTCGATGCGATCCAGGCCGGCGCCGCCGATTACCTGGTCAAACCGTGCAGCCCCGACCAGCTGCGCCTGGCCACTGCCAAACAACTGGAGGTGCGCCAGCTCTCGGCGCGTCTGGAGGCCCTGGAAGGGGAAGTGCGCAAACCCAAGGACGGCCTGGATTCCCACAGCCCGGCCATGATGGTGGTACTCGAAACCGCGCGCCAGGTGGCCAACACCGACGCCAACATTCTGATCCTTGGCGAGTCCGGTACCGGTAAAGGCGAGCTGGCACGCGCCATTCATGGCTGGAGCAAACGCTCGCGCAAGGCCTGCGTGACCATCAACTGCCCGTCGCTGACGGCCGAACTGATGGAAAGCGAGCTGTTCGGCCATAGTCGCGGGGCATTTACCGGGGCCAGCGAAAGCACCCTGGGCCGGGTCAACCAGGCCGACGGCGGCACGCTGTTTCTCGACGAGATCGGCGACTTCCCGCTGACCCTGCAACCCAAGCTGCTGCGCTTCATCCAGGACAAGGAATACGAGCGGGTCGGCGACCCGGTCACGCGCCGCGCCGACGTGCGGATTCTGGCAGCCACCAACCTCAACCTGGAGGACATGGTGCGCGACGGGCGTTTTCGCGAAGACCTGCTGTACCGTCTGAACGTGATTACCCTGCACCTGCCGCCGCTGCGCGAACGCAGCGAAGACATCCTGACCCTGGCCGACCGCTTCCTGGCGCGCTTCGTCAAGGAATACGCGCGCCCCGCACGCGGTTTCAGCGACGAGACCCGCGCCGCGCTGCTCAACTACCGCTGGCCGGGCAACATTCGCGAGCTGCGCAACGTGATCGAACGGGCGAGCATCATCTGCCCGCAGGAGCGGGTCGAGGTCAGCCACCTGGGCATGGCCGAACAACCCACCAGCAACGCGCCGCGGGTGGGGGCTGCATTGAGCCTCGACGAGCTGGAGCGCGCGCACATCGGTGCGGTGCTGGCCACCAGCGACACCCTTGACCAGGCCGCCAAGACATTGGGCATCGATGCCTCGACGCTGTACCGCAAGCGCAAGCAGTACAACCTGTGAAGCTGGCGATGAAGCTGCGCACGCGGCTTTTTCTCAGCATCTCGGCGCTGATCACCGTGGCCCTGCTGGGCCTGATTCTGGGCCTGGTCAGCGTGCAGCAGATGGCCAGCTCGCAGCAGAAGCTGATCAGCGACAACTCCTACATCCTCGACCTGGGCCTGAAGCTGCGTCAGAACCTGGGTGAACAGCTGTCCCTGCTGCTGGACCCGGACAGCGAGGTGCAGGCGCTGCAACCGCTGCAGGACAAGTTTCAGCAACTGCTCGACGAGGGCCTGAGCCATGAACGCCAGGCCGAGGGGTTTGCGGGTTTCAGTACCGCCAACCGTGATTACCAGGCCTTCCTCAAGGCCTTTCGCGACAGCCCCGAGCCCAGCCGCAACCTGGGCCCGGACCAACCCCTGGGCGAAGCCTTCAACCAGTTGCGCACCGACCTGATCGACTCGCACAAGCAGGCCCTGGCGCATATCAACCACAGTGAACAGAAGGCCCGCGAACGTGCCCTGCTGGTCTCCAGCATGCTGGGCCTGCTCGGGCTTGCCGTGCTGGTGCTGGGTTTCATCACTGCCCACGGCATCGCACGCCGCTTCGGCCAGCCGATCGAGGCGCTGGCCAAGGCCGCCGACCAGATCGGCCAGGGCAATTTCGAGGTCACCCTGCCGGTAACCCCAGCCGTGGAGATCAACCAGCTCACCCGCCGTTTCGGGCTGATGGCCGAGGCACTGCGCAAGCATCAGGCCACCAATGTCGACGAACTGCTGGCCGGCCAGCAGCGCCTGCAGGCGGTGCTCGACAGCATCGACGACGGCCTGCTGATCATCGACCGCGAAGGCCATCTGGAACACCTCAACCCGGTGGCCCAGCGCCAGCTGGGCTGGGACGCCAGCCGCCTGGGCCAGGGCCTGGGCAAGGCGCTGCAACGCCCGGAGCTGGACGACCAACTGCGCCTGATATTGCGTGGCGGCAGCCTGGACCGCGTGCCGGACGACCTGAGCCTGGAAATAGATGAAGAAACCCGCCTGCTGGCCTACAGCCTGACCCCGGTGTGCCATCCACAGGGGCAGATCCTGGGCGCGGTGATGGTGCTGCACGACGTCACCGAGCAGCGCGCCTTCGAACGGGTGCGCAGCGAGTTCGTGCTGCGCGCCTCCCACGAGTTGCGCACCCCGGTGACCGGCATGCACATGGCCTTCGGCCTGTTGCGCGAGCGCCTGACGTTTCCAGCCGAGAGCCGCGAGGCGGACCTGTTCGACACCATTGGCGAGGAGATGCAGCGGCTGACCCAGCTGATCAACGACCTGCTCAACTTTTCGCGCTACCAGAGCGGCTTGCAGAAGCTCGAACTGCAACCCTGCGCGATCGACGAGTTGCTGTCGCGGGCCCGCGAGCGCTTCGCAACGGCGCTGGCCGACAAGCAGATCGAGTTGCGCGTGGAGCTTGCCGCGCCACTGCCGCGCATCCAGGCCGACCCGGCGCAACTGGACCGGGTGCTGGACAACCTGCTGGACAATGCCATCCGCCATACGCCGGTGGCGGGCAGTATCCGCCTCAATGCCCGGCGGCATGCCGAACGGGTGATCATCAGTATCGAGGACAATGGCGAAGGCATTGCCTATGGCCAGCAGGGGCGGATTTTCGAGCCCTTCGTGCAGGTTGGGCGCAAGAAAGGCGGTGCCGGGCTGGGCCTGGCACTGTGCAAGGAGATCGTGCAGTTGCATGGCGGGCGCATGGGCGTGTACTCACGGCCAGGGCAGGGCACGCAGTTCTACATGGCGCTGCCGGTGTAACCGCCTTCGCCTGCAGGCGCCAGCCTTGCTGGCGAGGGGGCGCTACGCCTCGTCATCGATCCGCCGCGGCCCCAGCCGCCGCCCCCGGGTCACCAGCTCGACGAACTGGCGCGCACTGAGCGGGTGCGCGAACAACCAGCCCTGGCCATAGTTGACCCCCTCGCTATTGAGCAGCAACGCCTGGTCCTCGTACTCGATACCCTCGGCGATCACCCGCAACTGCAGGGCGTGGGCCATGCGGATGATGTGCGGGGCCACGCCGCTGCTGGCCGCGTCGTGCCCCAGGGCATCGATGAACGCCTTGTCGATCTTCAGGCAGTCCACCGGCAAGGTCTGCAGGTAGGCCAGGCTGCAATAGCCGGTACCGAAGTCGTCGATCAGCACCTGGTGCCCCACCGCCCGCAAGGCCTGCAGGTTGTCCCGCGCCACCACCACGTCGATCAGCCCGCGCTCGGTGACCTCGAAGGCGATCTGGCTGGCCGACACATGGTGCAAGGCCAGCAGGCGCGCCGCCACCCGGCCGATGCGCGGCACCATCACATCGCACGCCGCCAGGTTCACCGAGATATACAACTGGCGGTTGGCGCGCAGCAGCTGGCCCAGCTGTTCGAGCACACGCTGCAGCACGAAGTCGGTGATCTGGCGGATCTGCCCGGTGTTCTCCGCCAGCGGGATGAACAGGTCGGGGCTGGTCAGCGTGCCGTCGGGGCGACGCCAGCGCACCAGGGCCTCGGCGCCCACGCAGCGCCGGCTGGCCAGCTCGAAGATCGGCTGATACAGCACCTGCATTTCGCCACGGCGCAGCGCGCCCTGCAGCTCCGAGCTCATCGAACGGCTCTGGCGCACCAGCTGCAGCACCAGCCAGCCGATGCACCAGGCCAGCAGCAGGCTGCCGGGGAACAGCAGCCAGAGCACGCCGTTCATCTTCAGCGACAGGCTTTCGCGCGGGGTGATCAGCACCAGCTGGTAGTCAGGCGATTTGGTGGGCATGCGGTATACCAGGCGATCGGGCAGTTCCATCAGGTCCACCCTGGGCGGTGGCGGCCACTGGTCGCCGGGCGGCCAAGGCTGCTCCGGGCCCAGGACCGGCACGGCACGCGCGCCGTGGTCGAGCACCACCAGCAGGCTGCCACCGGGCGGCAGGTCGACCACGTCGGTCAGGTGCCCGCGCGACGTCGACACGCGAAAGTGCCCACGCCCCAGCACCAGTGCGGCGCGGTTGTCGTCGGGTTCGGTGGTGGTATTGAGCCAGTAGCTGTAGGTGGGGCCCTGGATGTCCGGTGCCCGCAGCGGGTCGAAGTTGCTGCTGCCCAGCCGGTTGGAGCACGACTGCGTGCCGTCGAGGTAAGTGGCCTCGAACACGAAGCGGTTGTCGAAGGTCACCTGCTGCAAGGCTGCCTGCATCGCACTGCTGCACCCGCGCAGGGGCTGTGCCTGAAGGGCGTCGACGCTTTCGCGCAGTTGGCCGAAGATCTGCTCCAGGCGTTCGAGAAAGCGCTCGCCCTTGGCGTTCATCTGCGCGCTTTCGCGCTGCTGCACCTGGTGCATGGCCACGCCGAGGCTGGCCAGCAGCAACAGGGTTGCACTCGCCGTGGCCGCAAGCGTGGCCAGCAGCCAGGGTCGATAGAGGAGGCGACGCAACGTGGCAAGGGCAGGCGACATCAAGAATCATCCCGTTGAATACCATGAGGTATAGCAACTGCCGGACGAATCAGCCTGCCCGTTGGGCGGTACCGCTCAGCGCTGGCTGTTCAGCACCTGCAGAATCGCGGCAGTCTGGGCATCCGGCTGGCCGTCGAACAGCTGTGGCCGAAAGCGCATCTGGAACGCTGCCAGTACATGCCGGGTGCTCACGTCCAGCTCGCCGGTCTGCTCGATGGCGTAGCCAAAGCGCGCCAGTTGCTGCTGGTACCAGGTGATGCTTGGCGGGTTGACGTCAAAGCGCGCGCGCTGCTGCGCCACCGCCTGAGCGTTGGGCCAGACGCCAAGGCCGGCGTCGGCCAGGCGTTTCCAGGGGAACATCGGGCCCGGGTCGAGCTTGCGCAGGGGCGCGATGTCGCTGTGGCCGATGATGTGTCGCGGCTGGATGCCGTTGCGCTGCACGATGTCCTTGAGCAGTACGATCAGCGCCTGGATCTGCGCCTCGCTGTAGGGGTGCCACACGCGCCCGGTGGGGGTGTCGGTGAAGCCCGGGTTGACGATCTCGATGCCGATGGAAGTGGAGTTGAGCCAGGTCCGGCCCTCCCACTGGCTGTCGCCGGCATGCCAGGCGCGACGACTTTCATCCACCAGCTGATAGATGGTTGCCGGGTTGTCGCCGATCAGGTAATGGCTGCTGACCTCACCGTGGGTCAGCAGGGCCAGCGAGCGCTCGAGGTTGGCATTGGTGTAATGCAGCACCACGAACTGGATGCGGTTGTCCTGGTTGACCGAGGGGTGGCTACGGTCGATCTTCAGGCCGGTGGCGCAACCGGCCAATGTCAGCATCACAAGCGCGGTAAGGAAGGCTTTCATGGAAATGGGGCAGGGCCTGGGCAGTCGGTAATGCAATAGCATAACGTATCCTGCGCAAACCCGTTCACCCCTGTTCGACGCGGTTGCGACCCAGGTGCTTGGCGCGGTACAGCGCCTCGTCGGCGCGCTTGAGCACTGCGTCGCTGCGCTCGCCGGAGCGGAACGCGGTGATGCCGATGGACAGGGTGATGGTCACCCGTTCGCCCTTGAAGTGGAACGGGCAGGCTTCGATGGCGCCGCGCAGCGTCTCGGCCAGCTCGATACCGCTACCCAGCGCGGTCTGCGGCACCAGCAGGACGAACTCCTCGCCGCCGAAGCGGGCGATGAAATCGCGGCTGCGCAGACGCTTGCGCAGCTCGTTGGCAACGATCTTGAGCACCTTGTCGCCGGCCTGGTGGCCGTAGCTGTCGTTGATGCGCTTGAAGTGGTCGAGGTCGAGCATGGCCATCAGCAGGTGGCCGCCGTTTTCCTGCCAGGCGAGCATTTCCTGCTCCAGGCGCTCGGCCCAGGCGGCGCGGTTGGGCAAGCCGGTGAGCGGGTCGATCAGGGCCTTCTGGCGCTGTTCTTCAAGGTGCTCGCGGTAGCCCAGGGCTTCCTGCTCCATGCTCGCGACCCGCTCGGCCAGGCCTTGCAGGCGGCTGGCCAGTTCCTGCTCGCGCAGGTCACGCTGATGCTGGTGCTCGTCCATGGTGCCGAGCAGGCCCTCGAGGCGGTTCTCGAGGATGTGCTTGAGACTGTCGAGGTCGGCAGCGCCCTGCACGCTGCTTTGCAGGCCATCGACCTGTTCGCGCAGCTGGGTATTGAGGTCGCGGGCGACGGAGCTGTTGTCGGCATGCCCTTCGCTGGCCTCCTGCAGGTGGCTCTGGAACGTCTCGAGGCGCTCGTTGAGCTGTTGCAGGTAGGCTTCGAATTCATGCTGGCCGCTGTCGGTGATGGCCAGCATCAGTACCGCCAGGTCATCCAGCACCGGCAGCAGCTCGTACCAGTTCAGCCCGTGCTCCAGGCGCTGACGCACCGCCAGGGCCTGGGGCTTGTGGCGTTCGGGCAGGGTCAGATCGTCGAGCAAACCGAGCAGGGTCTGCTCGATATGGGTGGCGACGGAGCTATAGGAAGGCTCGGTGCCGTCGGGGAGGGCGTAGAGGAGTTCTTCGGGGGTGGGTTCGGGTGCCCCATCGACTTCGACAGCGTCCGCGTGCTCGGTCAGCACCGGGGCAGGCGTGGGTGGCGGTGTGAGCGCTGGGGCCTCTTCGCCAGCAAGGCTGGCGCCTACAGTGTAGGAGCCGGCATTGCCGGCGATGGGCTGCGCAGCAGCTCCGGCGTCCTCTGTGTCGACCAAGGCTGGGGGCTCGGGCAACGGCTGCAGTTCATCCACATCCGCCGCAGCCGGCGCAGGCTGCTCATGCACAGGTTCGACCGCTGCTTGCGCCACCGGCTCCAGGGCCTGCGCCTCGGGTTGAGCGACCTGCGTCTCTTCTTCACGCCCGCCAAACAAGCGCTGCAGAAACCCCGGCTTGCTCGCCTCTTCTGGGTGCTCCAGCACCGCCAGCGCCTTGCCCTGCAAGCCACTGAGCTCGCTCAGCAGCAACGGCATCTCGCGTGACTGGCTGGCCCGCGCATCCAGCTGCTTGGCAAATTTCTTCAGTGGTCGGCTGACCTCGCTGGGCAACGGCAGCTTCTGCAACTGGGCCACCAGCGCGTTGAGCGCGGTGCCTACCTGGGCGATCCGGGTTTCACGGCGCTGCTCGGAATCGAGCACGGCCTTTTCCAGACGCGGGATCAACCCGGCCAGGGCGGCGTCCATGTTGTCGGTACGGATGACCTCGCGCATTTCCTTCATGCACTGGTCTACCGCGCGGTCGCTGCCTTCGGCCGCCAGGGTGCTGCGCACCAGGCCGCGGCGCAGCAGGTCGAGACGGGCGTCCCACCGGCGTTCGAGCTTTTCCTGCTGCTCGATGCTCTTGAGGTATTTTTCTTTCCAGCGTTGAGCTTCGTCGGTCATGCCAAGGTCCGCAGATAAGGGGACTAACGCAAGGCCGGAAGGGTATCGACAGTCAGGGCATCAGGCAAACGAATCTCGACCGCCACGGGGAGATGGTCGGAAATCGGCTGGGACAGCACCTCGACCCGTTCCAGAGTGAGGCTCGGGCTGAGCAGAATATGATCAAGGCAACGCTGTGGTCGCCAGCTGGGGAAGGTCGCTTCGACCTGCGGCGCAATCAGGCCCAGGTCGCGCAGCGGGGAGTGCTGCAGCAGGTCGGTGGCATGGGTGTTCATGTCGCCCATCAGCACCTGGTGACGATAGCCGCCGATCAGCTCGCGGATGTAGCCCAGCTGCAGGGCGCGGGTTCGCGCGCCAAGCGCCAGGTGCATCATCACCACCACCAGCGCATCCTCGCCTTCACCGAACCGCACCAGGATCGCACCGCGGCCGGCCGGGCCGGGCAGCGGGTGGTCTTCGAGCAGTTGCGGCTTGAGGCGGCTGAGCACGCCGTTGCTGTGCTGGCCCAGGCGCCCGAGGTTGCGGTTGAGCTGCTGGTACCAGTAGGGGAAAGCACCCAGTTGCGCCAGGTGTTCAACCTGGTTGACGTAGCCCGAGCGCAGGCTGCCGCCGTCGGCTTCCTGCAGGGCCACCAGGTCGAAGTCGCCCAGCAGGTTGCCGATCTTCTGCAGGTTGCCGGCACGCCCCATGTGCGGCAGCAGGTGCTGCCAGCTGCGGGTCAGGTAGTGCCGGTAACGCTCGGTGCTGATGCCTACCTGGATATTGAAGCTGAGCAGACGCAAGCGACCGTCGGACGGTAGACCACTTGCATCGATATGGTGCTCGTTGACCTGCGGTTCGTGCAGGCCGACGAGGCGCTCGGATTTCCAGCGGCGCATAGTTTCGCCTCTTATTTGGCGGCGCGTTCCTTGGCAATCAGTTGGTCAGCAACGTTCAGTACGCCGTTCGGGCCACCTGCGGTGCCCAGGTCGAAGGTGTACTTGCCGTTGACGACCATGCTCGGAACGCCCTTGATGTTGTACTGCTTGGCAAGTTCCTTGGCCTGGTTGACCTGTCCCTTGATGGCGAACGAGTTGAAGGTGGCCAGGAACTTGTCCTTGTCCACACCCTGGGTGGCCAGGAAGTCGGCCATCTCTTCAGGCTTGGTCAGGTGCTTGCGCTGGTTCTGGATGGCATCGAACACGGCCGCATGCACCTTGTGCTCCACGCCCATGGCTTCCAGGGTCAGGAACATCTGCCCGTGGGCGTCCCATGGGCCGCCGAACATGGCGGGGATACGCTTGAAGTTCACGTCGTCAGGCAGCTTTTCGACCCACGGGTTGATCGTCGGTTCAAAGCTGTAGCAATGCGGGCAGCCATACCAGAACAGCTCGACCACTTCGATCTTGCCAGGCTGGGACACCGGTACCGGGTTGCTCAGCTCGACATATTCCTTGCCGGCGATCACAGGGTCTGCGGCCTGGACCGTCATACCGAAGGCGCTGGCGGCGACCAGCGCGGCGCCGAGAATCAGATTACGCATGCGTTACTCCTGAGCAGTGATGTGTCGCCTCGTCGCGACCTGGGTTCAGACAGGCCGGGGCAGGCCCGAGTTCGTTAGTGTAACGGCAGCGGGCACAAAAAAGGGTGGCCCGGGCCACCCTTTTCATTTTTGCGCCGCTGTATTAACCCAGCGTTAAACCGGGGCTCAGTGCAGGCCCTGGATGTAGCTGGACAACGCGTCGATGTCCTTGTTGCTCAGCTTGCTGGCGATGGTGCGCATGGTGGTGGCATCGCCATCGTTGGTGCGGTTGCCTTCACGGAAGTCCGTCAGCTGCTTGGCCACGTAGCTTGCGTGCTGACCACCCAGGTGCGGGAAGCCGGCGGCGGCAATGCCTGCGCCGTTGGGCGAGTGGCAACCGGTGCAGGCCGGCAGGCCTTTTTCCAGATCACCGCCGTTGAACAGTGCGCGACCACGCTCGACCAGCGCCGGGTCGGCGGCGCCCACGCTGCCTTTCTGGCTGGCGAAATAGGCCGCGATATCGGCCAGGTCCTGATCGTTGAACGCGGCCAGCATGCCGGTCATTTCCAGCACGGTACGTTTGCCCGACTTGATGTCGTGCAGTTGCTTCTCCAGGTATTTCTCGCCCTGGCCGGCCAGTTTCGGGAAATTCGGCGCCATGCTGTTGCCGTCGGGGTTGTGACACGCGCCACATACAGCGGTTTTTGCCTGACCGGCAGCAGCATCCCCAACGATATTGCCGGCAGCGTTGGCAGCCCCGGTGATGCCTAAGGTCAACAGCAGACTCACGAATAGTTTGTTCATCAGCTAATCCAACTACGGCTAAGGGTGAAAGAGTTATGTATCGAGGCAACCTGTCTTGTTGACTCACCCGGTCAGGGTGGCCTGATCGTCCTCGTTACTGCAGTCCATGCACAAACCACGCGGCGGCATAGCCTTGAAACCCTGGGGAGCTGCTTCGACAGCCTCTGCGGTCCCTTATGTCAGGCGTGACTTCCACGCTGTAGGGATCCTGTGTAGCCTGAGCGCCGAATACGACCCTTTCAGGGTTGGGGCTGCACTGCGTCTACTGCGCAAGCTTGGTCAAGCAGCTCCCGTGCACATCCTCCTACGCTGGGATAATGCGCACACAAAAACTGGGGCATTATATACTCCCGTGCCTGAAACGGAAACGACACCGCTTGCCGAGACCCCCTCGAGCAACGCCCAATCGGAAATACCATGCAAGTCAAAAACCCCATCCTCGGACTCTGCCAGCAGGCCAAATTCGCCCTCAGTGCCGCCAAAGTCGACCAGTGCCCGGACGACGAAGGTTTCGAAGTGGCCTTTGCCGGCCGCTCCAACGCCGGCAAGTCCAGCGCCCTCAACACCCTGACCCACGCGAGCCTGGCGCGCACCTCGAAAACCCCGGGGCGTACCCAGCTGTTGAATTTCTTCAGTCTGGACGACGATCGGCGTCTGGTCGACCTGCCGGGCTATGGTTATGCAAAGGTGCCGATCCCGCTCAAGCAGCACTGGCAGCGCCACCTGGAGGCCTACCTGGGCAGCCGGGAGAGCCTCAAGGGCCTGATCCTGATGATGGACGTGCGCCATCCCATGACCGACTTCGACAAGATGATGCTCGACTGGGCCGTGGCCAGCGGCATGCCGATGCACATCCTGCTGACCAAGGCCGACAAGCTGACCTTCGGCGCGGCCAAGGGCACGCTGCTCAAGGTACAGGCCGAAATCCGCAAGGGGTGGGGCGACAGCGTGACCATCCAGCTGTTCTCGGCGCCCAAGCGCCAGGGGCTGGAAGAGGCCTACACGGTACTGGCTCGCTGGCTGCAACTGCCGGACAAGCCCGCAGAATAAGGGCTGCCCGGCAAATGCCGGGCAAAAAAAACCCCGGACTTCGTATGGGGAGGGGGAAGTTCGGGGTTCAAGTTCCGGACCGCTAGGGCGGGGTCCAGATATCTGCCAACACTTAACACAACATAGGAGCATCGAAGGGCTTCACCAGCCATTCAGTTACTCTGAGTCGTGGTTCACCGGTTTAGTTCCTCGGCGCGGGAAACTATTTTCCATAGGCCGAAAATGCAGAAATTGCCGCGACCTTATGCCGCAGCAAATTTCTGTTTCTGGTAGGCGCCAACCACGCTTTTCAGTGCGCCTCGTCCCAGTTCGCCCCCACGCCCACATCCACCACCAGCGGTACATCCAGCTGCGCGGCACCGCTCATGTGCACGCGAATCTCCTGCGCCACCTGTTCCACCAGGTCCTCGCGCACTTCCAGCACCAGTTCGTCGTGCACCTGCAGGATCACCCGGGCATCCAGCGCAGTGCTCGCCAGCCAGTTGTCCACCGTGACCATGGCGCGCTTGATGATGTCAGCTGCGGTGCCCTGCATCGGCGCGTTGATCGCGGTACGCTCGGCGCCAGCACGCTCCTGCGGACGGTTGGAGTGAATGGTCGGCAGGTACAGGCGCCGCCCGAACAGCGTTTCCACGTAGCCCTGGTCGGCCGCCTGCTTGCGGGTGCGCTCCATGTAGTCGCGCACGCCCGGGTAGCGGGCAAAGTACACGTCGATGTAGGCCTTGGCCGTCTTGCTGTCGACGCCGATGTCCTTGCCCAGCTTCTTTGCGCCCATGCCGTAGATCAGGCCGAAGTTGATCGCCTTGGCGCTGCGCCGCTGGTCGGAGGTCACGTCGCCAAGCTCCACCTTGAACACTTCGGCCGCGGTGGCAGTGTGCACGTCCAGGCCGTTGCGGAAGGCGCTGAGCAGGCCTTCGTCCTTGGCTAGGTGGGCCATGATGCGCAGCTCGATCTGCGAGTAGTCCGCCGCCAGCAATTTGTAGCCGGGCGCCGCGATGAAGGCCTGGCGAATGCGCCGGCCCTCGGCGGTACGCACCGGGATGTTCTGCAGGTTCGGGTCGCTGGACGACAGGCGGCCGGTGGCAGCCACCGCCTGCTGGTAGGAAGTGTGGATACGCCCGGTACGCGGGTTGATCTGCTCGGGCAGGCGGTCGGTGTAGGTGCTCTTGAGCTTGCTCATGGAGCGGTACTGCATCAGCACCTTGGGCAGCGGGAAGCCTTCCTCGGCCAGCGCCTCAAGGGCTTCTTCAGCCGTCGACGGCTGGCCCTTGGGGGTCTTCTTCAGTACCGGCAGGCCGAACTT
Organism: Pseudomonas sp. VE 267-6A; assembly: GCF_024126555.1. Taxonomy (NCBI): domain Bacteria; kingdom Pseudomonadati; phylum Pseudomonadota; class Gammaproteobacteria; order Pseudomonadales; family Pseudomonadaceae; genus Pseudomonas; species Pseudomonas sp. VE 267-6A. Next base: position 210,976 of record NZ_JAMYBY010000009.1, on the reverse strand, counting down.
GTCATAAAGGATGGCGCCCAGCTGCCTGGGCGAACCCAGGTTGAACGGCTCGCCCGCCAGCTCGATGGCTTCGCGCTCCAGCGCGTCCATCTTGTCGCCCAGCTCGCCGCTCTGGATCCTGAGCAGGTCGGCATCCACCAGCGCGCCCTCGCGCTCGATACGCGCCAGCACCGGCACCAGCGGCATCTCGATATCGCTCAGCACGCTGGCCAGGCTTGGCAGCGCCGCCAGCTCGGCGTGCAGCTTGTGGTGCAGGCGCAGGGTGATGTCGGCATCTTCGGCGGCGTAGGGGCCGGCCTTGTCCAGGTGGATCTGGTTGAAGGTCAGCTGCTTGGCACCCTTGCCGGCAATGTCGGTGAAGCCGATGGTGATGTGGTCCAGGTACTTCTTGGCCAGGTTGTCCATGTCGTGGCGGGTGGCCGTGGAATTCAGCACATAGGATTCGAGCATGGTGTCGAAGGCCACCCCACGCACGGTAATGCCCGCGCAGTTGGCCAGGATGTTGATGTCGTACTTGGCGTGCTGCCCGACCTTGGCCTTGTTCGGGTCTTCCAGCAGCGGCTTGAGCGCGTTCAGCACCAGCTCGCGGTCCAGCTGCTGCGGAGCGCCTTCGTAGTCGTGTGCCAGCGGGATGTAGGCGGCCTCATGGGGCTTGACCGCAAACGACAGGCCGACCAGCTGGGCCTGCTGCGCATCGACCCCGGTGGTTTCGGTATCGAATGCGAACAGCTCGGCGTCCTTGAGCTTTTGCAGCCACACGTCGAAACGTGCCTTGTCCAAAATGGTTTCGTAGGCGGCCTCGACAGGGGCTACCGGCTCGGCAGCGACCACCGGGGGCGCCTCGGCGTCGGGTTTGGCGGCAGGGGGGGGCGGGGCGAGCTCCAAGCGCTTGTTCTCGCGCTGAACTTCGTCGATCCAGCCCTTGAATTCGAGTTCGGTGTACAGCTGCAGCAGCGTTTCGCGGTCAGGTTCGCCCAGGTGCAGGTCGTCCAGCCCGACCTCCAGCGGCACGTCGACCTTGATCGTGGCCAGCTGGTACGACAGGAACGCCAGCTCCTTGTGCTCCAGCAGCTTGGCCGGCAGGGTCTTGGCCCCGCGGATCGGCAGGCTCGGCACCAGGTCGAGATTCTCGTACAGCTCCTTGATACCGCCATTGACGCCCACCAGCAGGCCGACGGCGGTCTTCTCGCCCACGCCCTTGACCCCGGGGATGTTGTCGGATGAGTCGCCCATCAGCGCCAGCAGGTCGATGATCTGCTCGGGTGCGACGCCGAACTTCTCCTTCACGCCCTCGATGTCCATCGACGAGCCCGACATGGTATTGACCAGGGTAATGTGCGCATCCACCAGCTGGGCCATGTCCTTGTCACCGGTGGAGATCACCACCGGGCGGGTCGCCGCGGCGCTGCTGCGGGCCAGGGTGCCGATCACGTCGTCGGCCTCGACCCCCTCCACGCACAGCAGCGGGAAGCCCAGCGCCTTGACGCTGGCGTGCAGCGGCTCGATCTGCACACGCATGTCGTCGGGCATGCTCGGCCGGTTGGCCTTGTACTCGGCGTACATCTCGTCGCGAAAGGTGCCGCCCTTGGCGTCGAACACCACCGCGAAGGGGCTGTCCGGGTACTGCTTGCGCAGGCTCCTGAGCATGTTCAGCACACCCTTCACCGCGCCGGTGGGCATGCCCTTGGAGTTGGTCAGCGGTGGCAGCGCGTGGAACGCGCGGTACAGGTAGGACGAACCGTCCACCAGGACGAGGGGAGCTTGGCTCATGAGCAGAATCAACCTTTTCAACGGGCCCGGCGCTAGAATGTCCGGAACATTGACGACAAAGGGACAAGGTTATCATGCGTAGACTAAATCGCCTGTTGCTGCTCGGTGTGTTGGCTGCCGCTCCACTGGTAGCCAATGCGGCGGATGAAGCGCCTTCGGCCGATCCGGATGTAACCATTCGCACGGAAGGCGACAAGACCATCCAGGAATACCGCCAGAACGGTTTCCTGTATGCCATCAAGGTCACCCCCAAAGGGGGCAAGCCTTACTTTCTGGTGCGCGCAGACGGCTCGGAAGGCAACTTCATCCGTTCCGACCAACCCGACATGCTGATTCCTTCCTGGAAAATCTTCGAGTGGTAATGCGAGCCCCTACCATCCACCTGGCACTTCCTGCGGGAAGTGCCCGAATGAGCAGTTTTTGACCATGTCTGTCTTCACCCCACTGACCCGGCCCGAGCTGGAAACCTTTCTGGCGCCCTATGGACTGGGTCGCCTGCGGGACTTCCAGGGAATTGCCGCCGGCACCGAGAACAGCAACTTCTTCGTCAGCCTCGAACAGGGTGAGTTCGTGCTGACACTGGTCGAACGCGGGCCGATCCAGGACCTGCCGTTCTTCATCGAACTGCTCGACGTGCTGCACGAGGCCGACCTGCCGGTGCCCTATGCGCTGCGCACCCGCGACGGCGTGGCCCTGCGCGAGCTGGCCGGCAAGCCGGCGCTGCTGCAGCCGCGCCTGCCGGGCAAGCACATCAAGGTGGCGAACAACCAGCATTGCGTACAGGTGGGCGAACTGCTCGGCCACCTACACACCGCGACCCAGCACAAGGTGCTGGAGCGCAAGACCGACCGTGGCCTGGACTGGATGCTGGCCACCGGCGCCGAACTGATGCCGCGCCTGAACCCGACGCAACAGGCGCTGCTGCAGGGCTGCCTGGACGAGATCGTCGCGCACCAGGGCCAGATCATGGCGCTGCCGCGGGCCAACCTGCATGCCGACCTGTTCCGCGACAACGCCTTGTTCGAAGGCACCCACCTGACCGGGCTGATCGATTTCTACAATGCGTGCTCCGGGCCGATGCTGTATGACCTGGCGATCACCCTGAACGACTGGTGCTGCGACGATGCCGGGCAGATCGACCCGCCGCGGGCGCGGGCGTTGCTCGGTGCATATGCGGCGCTGCGCCCGTTCACCGCAGCCGAGGCACACCTGTGGCCGGTGATGTTGCGGGTGGCCTGCGTGCGGTTCTGGCTGTCGCGGCTGATTGCGGCCGAGTCGTTTGCCGGGATGGACGTGCTGATTCACGACCCGGCGGATTTCGAGGTGCGCCTGGCGGCGCGTCAGCAGGTGGACATCGCCCTGCCGTTCGCGTTGTAACTGAGCCACTCCAGGTAGGAGCCGGCCTTGCCGGCGGAGCCGTTGGGCTGCAGCGCAGCCCTTCGCCGGCAAGGCCGGCTCCTACAGATCGGTGGGTCAGAGCTTTTCCAGGCACCCCGCCAATCCATTGCCCAGGTTCTCTAGCAACCGCTCATAGCCATTGGCATCCGCTGGCATCGTGCCGCCCAGCGCATCCAGCTCGGCCAGCGTCACCGGCAACCCCGCTGTCAGCGTCTCGGCCAGCCGCGGGCGTAGCGGCGGCTCGCTGAATACACAGGTCTTGCCCACTTCCTGCAGGCGCTTGCGCATCGCGGCCACGTGCTGCGCGCCCGGCTGCACCTCCGCCGCCACACTGAACACGCCGGTGTGCTTGAGCCCGTAGGCCGTCTCGAAGTAATCGAAGGCTTCATGGAAGACAAAGTATGGCTTGCCCGCAACAGCGCTCACCCGCGCCTTGAGCCGCGCATCCAAGGCATCCAGGCGCTCGCCGAATGCCTTGGCGTTGGCGGTGTAGCGCGCCTGGTTCTGCGGATCGGCCGCGCCCAGGTCAGCCGCCATCTTCGCCGCAATCACCCGCGCGTTCACCGACGACAACCACAGGTGCGCATCCAGGCTGCCTGGGCGGTGGTCATGGTCGTGCTCGTCGGCGTCTTGCGCGTGGGAATGGCTGTCCTCGCCGAAATGGCGCAAGGTCAGGCCCGGCAGGTTCTGCACCGCCACCGTCGGCTTGCTGCGGCTACCCAGCACACGGGGCAGAAAACCCTCCATGTCCGGGCCGACCCAGTACAGCAAGTCCACCTGGCCCACCTTGCGCACATCGGAAGGGCGCAAGGCGTAATGGTGCGGCGAAGCGCCCGGTGGCAGCAGCACATCCGGCGTACCGACACCGTCCTGCACCGCTGCGGCGATCAGCTGCAGCGGCTTGATGCTGGTCAGCACCTGAACCTCGGCCTGCGCCGGGGTCATCAACAGGCTGCTTGTGACAAAAGCGACAAAAAGGGCAAAAAATCGGGACACGATAGGCACTCATCGGGGCAGGAACGGGTAACATAATAACGTCTCTCAACAGAACCGTCGCTGCCCATGCCCAATACCCCGCTGGCCAACCGTCCCCACGACCACTCCCACTGCGTGCACAGCGCGCTGGCCGAGGCCGATGCGCTGTGCGCGCGTCAGGGCCTGCGCCTGACCGCCCTGCGCCGCCGCGTGCTGGAGCTGGTATGGCAAAGCCACAAGCCGCTGGGCGCCTACGACATCCTTGCCGTGCTCAGCGAGCAGGACGGCCGCCGCGCCGCACCGCCCACCGTGTACCGCGCACTGGATTTCCTGCTGGAAAACAGCCTGGTGCACCGCATCGCGTCGCTCAATGCCTTCATGGGCTGCAGCCACCCCGAGCATGCCCACCAGGGCCAGTTCCTGATCTGCCGCCAATGCCACGTGGCAATCGAACTGGAGCAAGCCTCCATCAGCGACGCCATCGTGGCCAGCGCCAATGATGTGGGTTTCAGTGTCGAGACCCAGACCGTCGAAGTGGTCGGTCTGTGCGGCACCTGCCGGAGCGCCTGATGAGCAACGCGTTGATCCGCCTCGAGCAGGTGGGCGTCACCTTCGGCGGCCAGGCCGTGCTCGACAGCATCGACCTGTGCGTGGAGCCCGGGCAGATCGTGACCCTGATCGGCCCCAATGGCGCCGGCAAGACCACCCTGGTACGCGCCGTACTCGGCCTGCTGGCGCCGCATACCGGCAGCGTATGGCGCAAGCCGCGACTGCGCATCGGCTACATGCCGCAGAAGATCCAGGTGGACGCCACCTTGCCGCTGTCGGTACTGCGCTTTCTGCGCCTGGTGCCGGGCGTGGACCGCAAGACAGCACTGGCGGCCCTCAACGAAGTGGGCGCCGAACACGTCATCGACAGCCCCATCCAGACCGTGTCCGGCGGCGAGATGCAGCGGGTGCTGCTGGCCCGCGCGCTGCTGCGCAAGCCAGAATTGCTGGTGCTCGACGAGCCGGTACAGGGCGTCGACGTGGCCGGTCAGGCCGAGCTCTACAGCCTGATCACGCGCCTGCGCGACCGCTACGGCTGCGGCGTGCTGATGGTTTCCCACGACCTGCACCTGGTGATGAGCACCACCGATCAGGTGGTGTGCCTCAACCGCCACGTGTGCTGCTCGGGCCACCCGGAGCAGGTCAGCGGCGACCCGGCCTTCGTCGAGCTGTTCGGCAACAACGCGCCAAGCCTGGCGATCTACCACCATCATCACGACCACGCCCACGACCTGCACGGGTCGGTGGTCACCCCGGCCCCTGGCGGGCATGTGCACGGAGACCACTGCAAGCATGGCTGATTTTCTGTTGTATGCCCTGCTTGCAGGCCTGGCCCTGGCGCTGGTGGCGGGCCCGCTGGGCTCGTTCGTGGTGTGGCGGCGCATGGCGTATTTCGGCGACACGCTGTCCCACGCGGCGCTGCTGGGCGTGGCCCTGGGCTTCGTGCTGGACGTCAGCCCGACGCTGGCGGTGACCGTCGGCTGCCTGTTGCTGGCGCTGTTGCTGGTAACCCTGCAGCAGCGCCAGCCGCTGGCCTCCGACACCCTGCTGGGGATTCTCGCGCCGAGCACGCTGTCGCTGGGCCTGGTGGTGCTGAGCTTCATGCACGATGTGCGCATCGACCTGATGGCCTACCTGTTCGGCGACCTGCTGGCGATCAGCCCGGGCGACCTGGCGTGGATCCTGGGCGGCAGTGCGCTGGTCCTGTTGCTGATCGTGGCGCTGTGGCGCCCGCTGCTGGCGGTGACCGTGCACGAGGAACTGGCCCGGGTCGAAGGCCTGCCGGTGGCTGCGCTGCGCCTGGCGCTGATGCTGCTGATCGCGGTGGTGATCGCGGTGGCGATGAAGATCGTCGGCGTGCTGCTGATCACCTCGCTGCTGATCATCCCCGCCGCAGCCGCACAGCGGCATGCGCGCTCGCCGGAACAGATGGCCCTGGGCGCCAGCCTGATCGGCGTAGTGGCGGTGTGTGGCGGGCTGGCCCTGTCGTGGTTCAAGGACACCCCGGCCGGCCCATCCATCGTGGTGTGTGCGGCAGTGCTATTCTTGGTGAGCCTGGCGCTGCCCCGGCGCTGAGCGCGCAGCCCCATGGGCAGGGTGCGGCCGACAGGGTCGCGCCCTGCGACATTTTAATCGCCGCTACATCCTGAAGAGTTATTTTCGCGCCAGCGCGCTGGGTGTAGACTTGCTCGCTTTTTGCGCAAATAGAGAGTCGCAGGAATGAAGCCGTTCGCCTCCCGTTATCTGCTCCTTGCCGCGTTTTCCGTGCTGCTGGCCGCCTGTTCCAGCGCGCCGGTCGACCCGCCGCCGCCCGCGCAGCCCGATGCCTGGCAGCTGCTGGAGCAGAACATCGCCAGCAGCGAGCTGGCCACCGCCGAAGACCAGCTGGCCACCTTGCAGGCCCAGTCGCCGGACGATGCACGCCTCGAACCCATGCAGCGCCAGCTGGCCGAAGCCTACCTGCAGCGCAGCCAGATCGTGCTGCAGAAGGGCGATGTGAATGCCGCAGCCACCGCGCTGGCACGTGCCCGTGCGCTGATGCCCAAGGCCCCGGCGCTGACCGGCGGCGTGAATGGCGCCATCACCCAGGCGCGCAAGGCCGAGCTGGACAAGGCCGAGGCCGCGCTCAAGGCGGCGGAAGCCAAGCCGCCGGCAAAAGTCATCGACCCCACGGCGCCGAGCACCGTAGTGGCGTTGAAAATCACGAAAATAGAAGAACTGCGCCGACAACTGGATGACATCGCCACCGATGTGGTGAATTACCAGTGTGACGTGGTGTTCCAGGTGCCGCGCCGTGATGACGCGCCGTGGCTACAGACCTTGCTGGCCAAGCGGGTAAGCAAGCGCGACGCGAGCTTCGCCTTGCAGCAGGCCCACGAGATTCATCGCAACCAGCCAGCGCAGGTGGTGCTTACGCCGCGGCGCGCCGAGTGATGTCGGCGGTGCCTTCTTCGCCGGCAAGGCCGGCTCCTGCAGGAGCCGGCCTTTTTGACTACGCCGGAATGGCCTTGGCGGCCGCTTCCCGCGACCACACCCGGTGCTTGGCAATCGCCGCGATCAACGCCTTGTAGGCCTTCTGATCGCTGCCCACCACCATGCCTTCATCCGCCTTGAGGCCCAGCTTGTCGAGCACGGCCTTGGCATCGCTGTCGGTACCCAGCGGCTTGAGGTGCTTGTAGGCCTCCAGCACGAAGTGCAGCGCCACGCCATCGCCGCTCAGGGCCTGCAGGCTGGCCTTGCCACCGGCGATCCATACCGCATCGAACACCACCGACGGCATGCCTTCCATCGAGGCATCCACCGCCAGGGTCTTGCCGGCAGCGGTCTTCACCGGTGCCGAGGTCGGCCCCAGCAGCACGCCCTGGGCGCTCTCGGCCTGCAACGCCTTCACCAGCGGGTCCACCAGCGTGGCATCCACGCCATCGGCCACCAGAATCGCCACCTTGCGCCCCTTGATGCCTTCGCCCAGCAGGTTCATCTGGCTCAGCGCCGGCGAAGCCTTGAGCGACTGAGGCTTGACGTCCACGGTGCCGGCCTTGGGCGCCGGCAGGCCAAGGTTCTGCGCTACCCGCGCTGCCAGCTTGAGGTCGATGTTGGCGAGAATCTCGTTCACCTCGCGGGCACGGATATGCTCGCGCTCCACCTTGCCCAGCTCGAAGCTGTAGGCACTGATGATGTGCTCCTGCTCGGTCGGGCTCATGCTCTGGAAGAACAGCCGCGCCTGGGAGAAGTGATCGCCGAACGAGGGGCTGCGCTGGCGCACCTTGTGCGCCTCGATGCGCTCGGGGTAGGTCTCGAAGCCGCCATCCTGCGCCGCCGGCTGGGTTTCCTTCGGCCAGCCGCCATCGATGGAGTTGGGCTCGTAGGACGCCCGGCCCTTGTGCACGGTGGTACGGTGCTGGGCATCGCGCTGGCCGTTGTGGTTGGGTGCCACGGGCCGGTTGATCGGGATCTCGTGGAAGTTCGGGCCACCCAGGCGGCTGATCTGCGTGTCGGTGTAGGAGAACAGCCGGCCCTGCAGCAGCGGGTCGTTGGAAAAGTCGATGCCCGGCACGATATGACCGGGGCAGAACGCCACCTGCTCGATTTCGGCAAAGAAGTTGTCCGGGTTGCGGTTGAGCACCATCTTGCCAAGCGGCGTCACCGGTACCAGCTCTTCTGGGATGATCTTGGTCGGGTCGAGCAGGTCGAACTCGAACTTATGCTCGTCGGCCTCGGGCACGATCTGCACGCCCAGTTCCCATTCCGGGTAGTTGCCGGTCTCGATCGCTTCCCACAGGTCGCGGCGGTGATAGTCAGTGTCCTTGCCCGCCAGCTTCTGCGCCTCGTCCCACAGCAGCGAATGCACACCCTGCTTGGGCTTCCAGTGGAACTTGACGAAACTGGCCACGCCTTCGGCGTTGATCAGGCGGAAGGTGTGCACGCCAAAGCCCTGCATGGTGCGCAGGCTTTTCGGTATCGCGCGGTCGGACATCGCCCAGATCACCATGTGCGCCGACTCGGGCACCAGCGAGACGAAGTCCCAGAAGGTGTCGTGGGCCGAACCGCCGGTGGGGATCTCGTTGTGCGGTTCGGGTTTGACCGCATGCACGAAGTCGGGAAACTTGATCGCGTCCTGAATGAAGAACACCGGCATGTTGTTGCCAACCAGGTCGAAGTTGCCCTCATCGGTAAAGAACTTGACGGCAAAGCCGCGCACGTCGCGCACCGTGTCACCCGAGCCACGCGGCCCCTGCACGGTGGAGAAGCGCACGAACACCGGGGTGATCTTGTCCGGGTCCTGCAAGAAGCCGGCCTTGGTCAGTGCGGCATGCGACTCGTAAGCCTGGAAGTAGCCATGCGCGCCGGTGCCGCGGGCATGCACGATGCGCTCGGGAATGCGCTCATGGTCGAAATGCGTGATCTTCTCGCGCATGATGAAGTCTTCAAGCAGCGAGGGGCCGCGGTCACCGGCCTTGAGGGTGTTCTGGTTGTCGGCAACCTTGACCCCCTGGTTGGTGCGCAGCGCCTGGCCGGTGGCATCGCTGCGAAACGGCTCCAGGCTCTGGAGCTTGGCGTTGGTGTTGGCCTTGTCGGGCGTCTGGGCGCCGGCGAGTTGACTTTCCTGGGGCGCATTCTTCTTGCTGGGCATGGGTCTGCAACTCCTCATCATCGTACGCGGGGCCCCTGGATGGGGCTCTTCAGGTAGTGACTGACAGGAGTGCCGGGCGTTCCTTTCGAATGACCAGCGAGCAACCACTGATCGCGTTATTCCTCAAGCGTTGGTCAAACACGAAATAAATGCTAAGAACCTATATACGAACAGGCTAAAATGCGCCCCCGGCTAACAGCTGACCCTATTTCATGCGCCCCACAAGGTTCGCTACGTGATCGAGTTTCAACAAGTCCATAAAACCTACCGCGTCGCCGGTAGGGACATCCCCGCACTGCACCCGACCAGCCTGCGCGTCGAAGACGGCCAGGTGTTCGGTCTGATCGGCCATTCCGGTGCCGGCAAAAGTACCCTGCTGCGCCTGATCAACCGTCTCGAGGCTCCCAGCGGCGGCAAGATCATCGTCGACGGCGAAGACGTCACGGCGTTCAATGCCAACGACCTGCGCCGCTTCCGCCAGCAGGTCGGGATGATCTTCCAGCACTTCAACCTGCTGGCCTCCAAGACCGTGGCCGACAACGTGGCGCTGCCGCTGACCCTGGCCGGGCGCATGTCGCGCGCCGAGATCGACCAGCGCGTCGGCGAGCTGCTGGCCCGGGTAGGGCTGAGCGAGCATGCCAGGAAATACCCGGCACAGCTGTCCGGCGGCCAGAAGCAGCGCGTCGGCATCGCCCGCGCCCTGGCCACCAAGCCCAAGATCCTGCTGTGCGACGAAGCCACCAGCGCCCTGGACCCGCAAACCACCGCCTCGGTGCTGCAATTGCTGGCCGAGATCAACCGCGAGCTGAAGCTGACCATCGTGCTCATCACCCACGAGATGGACGTGATCCGCCGCGTGTGCGACCAGGTGGCAGTGATGGACGCCGGGCAGATCGTCGAACAGGGCCCGGTGGCGCAGGTGTTCCTGCACCCCAAGCACCCGACCACCAAGCGTTTCGTGCAGGAAGACGAGCAGGTCGACGAAAGCGAACAGCGCGACGATTTTGCCCATGTACCGGGGCGCATCGTGCGCCTGACCTTCCAGGGCGACGCCACCTATGCGCCGCTGCTGGGCACCGTGGCCCGTGAAACCGGGGTGGACTACAGCATCCTCGCCGGGCGTATCGACCGCATCAAGGACACCCCCTACGGTCAACTGACCCTGGCCATCACCGGTGGCGACATCGAGGCGGCATTTGCCCGCTTCATTGCGGCAGATGTTCATATGGAGGTACTGCGCTGATGGACGCCCTGAGTTTCTTTGCCAACATCGACTGGGCCGAAATCTGGCTGGCCACGATCGATACCATGATCATGCTGTTCGGCTCGCTGCTGTTCACCGTACTGCTGGGCCTGCCACTGGGCGTGCTGCTGTTTCTGTGCGGCCCGCGCCAGCTGTTCGAAGAAAAGCGCGTGTATGCGCTGCTGTCGCTGGTGGTCAACGTGCTGCGTTCGCTGCCGTTCATCATCCTGCTGATCGTGATGATCCCGTTCACCGTGCTCATCACCGGCACCTCGCTGGGCGTGGCCGGGGCCATCCCGCCACTGGTGGTCGGTGCCACGCCGTTCTTCGCGCGACTGGTGGAAACCGCCCTGCGCGAGGTCGACCGCGGCATCATCGAGGCCACCCAGTCGATGGGGGCCACCACGCGCCAGATCATCATGAACGCCCTGCTGCCCGAAGCGCGGCCGGGCATCTTCGCAGCCATCACCGTGACGGCCATCACCCTGGTGTCGTACACCGCGATGGCGGGTGTGGTGGGTGCCGGCGGGCTGGGTGACCTGGCCATCCGCTTCGGCTACCAGCGCTTTCAGACCGACGTGATGGTAGTCACCGTGGTACTGCTGCTGGTGCTGGTTCAAGTTCTGCAGAGTGTCGGCGACAAACTGGTTGTGCATTTTTCCCGTAAGTAACCAAGGGTCGGCCACGCCGACGCGCCGGGGGCCGGAACGGCCCTCACAAGGAGCGATTAGATGAAAAGACTGCTTGCTGCTGTTGCCGCCGTCGCGGCCTTCTCTGCCCACGCGGCCGAGACCCTGACTGTTGCCGCCACCCCGGTACCGCACGCCGAGATCCTCGAGTTCGTCAAACCGGCGCTGGCCAAGGAAGGCGTGGACCTGAAGGTGAAGGTGTTCACCGACTACGTCCAGCCCAACGTGCAGGTGGCCGAGAAGCGCCTGGATGCCAACTTCTTCCAGCACCAGCCGTACCTGGACGAGTTCAACAAGGCCAAGGGCACTCACCTGGTCAGCGTTGCCGGCGTGCACCTGGAGCCGCTGGGCGCCTATTCGAACAAGCTCAAGAAGCTCGACGAACTGCCATCGGGCGCCACCGTGGTCATCCCCAACGACGCCACCAACGGCGGCCGTGCCTTGCTGCTGCTGGACAAGGCTGGCGTGATCAAGCTCAAGGACAACACCAACATCCTGTCGACCGTGAAGGACATCACCGGCAACGACAAGGGCCTGAAATTCCGTGAGCTGGAAGCTGCCACCATTCCGCGCGTGCTGACCCAGGTCGACCTGGCGCTGATCAACACCAACTATGCGCTGGAAGCCAAGCTCAACCCTGAAAAGGACGCCCTGGTCATCGAAGGCAGCGATTCGCCTTATGTGAACATCCTGGTGACCCGCGAGGACAACAAGGATTCGGACGCGGTGAAGAAGCTGGTAGCAGCCCTGCACACGCCTGAAGTGAAGAAGTTCATCGAAGAGAAGTACAAGGGCGCGGTCAAGCCAGCGTTCTGATTCAGAAATGCCAAGGGCTGCTACGCAGCCCATCGCGGGTCAAGCTCGCTCCCACAAGTTCTCCACCGCCCTTGAAACCAGGGTTGTACCTGTGGGAGCGGGCTTGACCCGCGAAGCTTTCAGTCGCGCTTGACCAGCCCCGGCAACTGCGCCACCAGCTTCTGGTTGTTGAACGGCGCCCGAATGAACCCGCGCTGGGTACCATCCGGCCCGAGCAGCGCCAGGTTGCCACTGTGATCGACCGTGTAGTTCGGCTTGCTGGTATCGGCCGGAATGAACGGGATGCTCACCGCATTGGCCAGCTTCTGCGTATCCTCCAGCGACCCCGTCACCCCGCGAAAATCCTTGTCGAAGTAGCCCAGGTACGTCTTCAACTGCGCCGGTGTATCCCGGTTCGGGTCGACGCTCACCTGCACCACCTGCAAACGGTCCACCGCCTCCTTGGGCAGCTCGCTCTTGACCTGCCGCAGTTGCGCCAGCGTGGTCGGGCAGATGTCCGGGCAGAAGGTGTAGCCGAAGAACAGCAGCGACCACTTGCCCTTGAGCTGGTCCAGCACCACCGGCTGGCCGTTCTCGTCGGTCATCTGCAGCGCCGGCACCTGGCGGCTCTGCGGCAGCAGGATGATCCCGGCATCGATCAGCGCCGTGGGGTCGCCCTGGCTGCGATTGCTCAGCACCTTGTTGATGGTAAGCCCGAGAATCAGTGCGACCAGGGCAACGAGGATGAAAACGGTTTTCTGGGTTCGAGTCATAGGTTCAACAGTAGGTAATGGTCAACAAGCAGCGCGATGAACAGCAGGAACAGGTACGCGATAGAGTACTTGAAGGTCCTGATCGCCGCGTGCGGCCGACTGCCACGGTACAACACCCAGGCCCAGTGCAGGAAGCGCCCGCCCAGCACCACGGCGCAGGCCAGGTACAGCGGCCCGCTCATGTGGATCACGTAAGGCAACAGGCTCACCGCCAGCAGGGCGGCGGTGTACAGCAGAATGTGCAGCTTGGTGTAGTGCTCGCCGTGGGTCACCGGCAGCATCGGGATATCGGCCTTGGCGTACTCCTCCTTGCGATGGATGGCCAGGGCCCAGAAGTGCGGCGGAGTCCAGGCGAAGATGATCAGCACCAGCAACAGGGGCTCGGCGCCCACATGCCCGGTCACCGCCACCCAGCCCAGCAGCGGCGGCGCCGCCCCGGCCAGCCCGCCGATCACGATGTTCTGCGGCGTGGCCCGCTTGAGAAAGCCGGTGTAGAGCACCGCATAGCCCAGCAGCGAGGCCAGGGTCAGCCAGGCGGTCAGTGCGTTGGTGAAGCTCAGCAGCAGCACCATGCCCAGCACCGCCAGCAGCAAGGCGAACGCCAGCGCCGCCAGCGGTGCGACGCGCCCCTCGGCCAGCGGCCGCTTGTGGGTGCGCGCCATCAGTGCGTCGATGCGCCGGTCCACCACATGGTTGACCGCCGCCGCTGCGCCCGCACACAGGCCGATGCCCAGGTTGCCGAACACCAGTACCGTCCACGGCACGCCCGCGCGGGTGGCCAGAAACATCCCCACCAGCGAGGTGATGAGCATCAGCACCACCACCTTGGGCTTGGTCAGCTCCAGGTAGTCGCGCCACAGCGCCTGCTGGCGCGCGGGGTTCAGAAGCGTTGCCATGGGTTCTCTCCCAGATAATGCACCACGCCCACCGGGCGCAGCGGCGTCAGGCGCCAGCCCTGGCTGACCCTGCGCGCCTTGGGCTGCGTGGCCAGGCGCGTGCGGTAGTTGACCAGCACCAGCGTCAGCAGCAGCGCCGCGCCACCGGCGTTGTGCGCCACCGCCACCGCCAGCGGCAGCCCGAACGCCACATTGCTGATGCCCAGCCCCACCTGCACCGCCAGCGCCAGCAGCACCAGCCTGGCCAGGCGCCGCAGACCGATAGCGTGCAGCTGCCAGGCCAGGGTCAGCAACACCAGCGTGACCAGCAGCGCCCCCAGGCGGTGGGTGATATGGATGGCGGTGCGCGCCTCGCTGTCGAGTTGTCCGCCCAGGTAGTTGGGGCCGATGTGCTGGGTGAGGTGAAAGCCGTTGGCAAAATCCGCCTCGGGCCACCACTGACCGTGACAGGTCGGCAGGTCGACGCAGGCCACCGCGGCATAGTTGGCGCTCACCCAGCCGCCCAGGGCGACTTGCCCGATCACCAGCAGCAACGCCAGTGCCGCCAGGCGCCTTAGCCGCAGCGGCAGGCCGGGCAGGGGCATGAACGCGCGCGACAGGCGCAGGCTCAGCAGAAACAGCAGGCTCAGGGTGGCAAAGCCGCCCAGCAAGTGCGCCGTGACCACCTGCGGCCACAGCTTGAGGGTAACCGTCCACATGCCGAACGCGGCCTGGAAGAACACCACCGCCAACAGCAGCAGCGGCAGGCGGTACGGCTGGCCGTTGTGCCCATGCCGACGCAGCGCCTGCACCGCCAGCATGGCGATCACCAGCGCCAAGGTGCCGGCAAAATAACGGTGCACCATCTCGTTGCGGCCCTTGTGGGCCTCGACCGGCGTGTCCGGGTAGTGGCGTTCGGCATGTGCCAGTTGCGCCTCGGTCTTGGGCACGCTGATGAAGCCGTAGCAGCCCGGCCAGTCGGGGCAGCCCAGGCCGGCGTGGGTCAGGCGGGTATAGGCCCCCAGCAGCACCACCACCAGCGCGAGGAAGGTGGCGAACACGGCGAGGCGGTATCCGGGTCTGGCCATGGTGCGTGCCTCCTAGCCGATGTTGGACAGCTTGAGCAGATGGCGCAGGTCGTTGAGCAGGTCCTTGCCCTTGACCCGTGCGTCGTAGCGCAACACCAGGTTGCCGTGGGGGTCGACGATCCACAGCTGCGCGCCCTTCAGGCTCCCGGCGGCCCTGCTGTACTGCGCCAGCTCCAGCGCATAGCGCTGCAGTTGCGGGTACTCGCGCGCAAGCCTGGCCTGATACGCCTCGCTCAACGGTTGCCCGGCGGCCAGCGCGTGGCTGGCACGGGCGGCGTCGCGGCCAAGGCCGATCTGTACCTGGCGCGCCAGGTACACCAGTTGCTGGCAGTCTGCGTCACAGTCACCAGGGGTGCTGACCAGCAGTTGCCAACGCGCCTCGTCGGTCGCGACCCCCAGCTCGGCGCGGCCCTGGCCGTTGCCGATCAGTTCGCCGTGGTAGCTGCGGCTTTCCGGCACCCAGAACTGCAGTTTGTACATGCCGGTGGCGAGCATCATCGGCCCCACCACCACCAGCAGGATCAGAATCAGCTGCAACCGCCCGCGCCAACGACGGCGCGGCACTTCAGACGTGCCGGATGGATGCATGACGGCGCCCATGGTGGTTCTCCTTGTCGTTGTGCCAGCCGAAATAGAGGTACAGCGCAACCAGCGCCGCGGCCAGGGCAAACCATTGCACGGCGTAGCCCAGGTGTTTCTCCGGGCCCATCGCCACCACTGGCCAGTCCAGCCGGTAGCTGGCCGGGCCCGGTTCCAGGCGCAGTTCATGGGCAAAGCCCTCGCGGCCCAGCTGCGGCCACAGCTGCGCGGCATCCACCGCCGTGAGCAGGTGCGGCCAGCGGCCCCCTTGCGGGTCGGCGTGCAACTGGAAGGTGCTGCCCGGCGACACATAGACCCAGGCCTGCAGGGCAAGCGGTGTCTCGGGGGTGCTGAACTGCACCGCCACACGCCGGTCGGGCCAGGGCAGCCAGCCGCGATTGACCAGCAGCCACAGGCCGCTGGCCTGGTCGTGAAAGGGTTGCAGCAGCTCGACCCCGGCCTGGCCGTCGCGCAGGCGGTTGTCGAGCAGCACACTGTGGGTGCGGTCGAAACGGCCATACAGGTGCACCCGGCGATAGGCCGGGTCGCTCGCCTGCGCCAGCTGCTCGCTGGCCAGGGGCGCTGCCACCCGGCGCTCTGCATAGGTGGCCAGCAACTCGCGCTTTTCGGCGGCGCGCCCCAACTGCCAGCAGCCCAGCGCAATCAGCCCCGGCAGCAGCAACATCACCACCAGGGTCGGCACCCGGCCGGGGCGGAACGGCCTCATCGGGGCCCCGCAACGGCTGTCGCTATACTTGTTGTAGTCATCGCATCCCCCGGAGTACCGCCATGCTCAAAGCCGCGATTGTCCTGATGCTGCTGGCGACCGTGATCAGCCTGTTCAGCGGCCTGTTCTTTCTGGTCAAGGACGATGACAACTCGACCCGCCTGCTCACCGCCCTGAAAATCCGTGTCAGCCTGGCCGCCATCACCCTGGCGCTGGTCGCCTGGGGTTTCTACAGCGGCCAACTGGTGTCCCACGCGCCGTTCTAGGCGCGGTTACAGCACATACACGAAGATGAACAACCCCACCCACACCACATCCACGAAGTGCCAGTACCAGCTGGCAGCCTCGAAGCCGAAGTGCTTGTCTGCGCTGAAATGCCCGCGCAGGATGCGCATCAGCATCACGAACAGGATGATCGTGCCCATGGTCACGTGGGCCCCGTGGAACCCGGTGAGCATGAAGAAGGTGGCGCCGTAGATCCCCGAATGCAGGGTCAGGCCCAGTTCGGTGTAGGCCTCGTGGTACTCGTAGGCCTGCAGGATGAGAAACGCCACGCCCAGCACGATGGTCAGCGCCAGCCAGAATTTCAGCGCACCGCGGTGATCCTTGCGCAGGGCATGGTGGGCGATGGTGATGGTCACGCTGGAGCTGACCAGCAGAATGGTGTTGATCAGCGGCAGGTGCCACGGGTCGATCACATCGCTGGGCGGTGGGAACAGCTTGGGGTCGGGGGTATGCAGCAGCGGCCAGGCGAACTGGAAGTTCGGCCACAGCATGTGCGCCACGCCCTTGGCACCTTCCCCACCCAGCGCCGGGCCTGCCAGGTGGCGCACGTAGAACAGCGCACCGAAGAAGGCCACGAAGAACATCACCTCCGAAAAGATGAACCACGACATGCCCCAGCGGAACGAGCGGTCCAGCTGCGGGCTGTAGAGCCCGGCGCGGCTTTCCTTGATCACCGCGCCGAACCAGCCGAACAGCATGTAGGCCAGGCACAGTGCGCCGACGAAGAAGATCAGCGGGCCATGGGAGTCCTCGTGGCCGGCCTTCATGTCGTTGAACCAGGTGCCCAGGCCGAACACCGTGATCAGCATGCCGAGGGTGGCGATGATCGGCCACTTGCTCTGCGCCGGTACGTAGTAGTGCTGATGAGCAGCCATGGATCGTTCTCCTTATCGGGCGCTCTGTACGGTCTGGGTGGCCACGTGGGCCACCGGCGGCTGGCGAGCGGTGATATCGAACAGCGTGTAGGCAAGCGTCAGGTGTTTCACATCCTTGGGCAGGTCGCGATCGACGATGAAGCGCACCGGCATCTCGATGCGCTCACCCGGCTGCAGCACCTGCTGGCTGAAGCAGAAGCATTCGGTCTTGTGAAAGTACGCGGCCGCCTCCGCCGGGCTGATGCTGGGGATGGCCTGGGCGGTCATCGGCTTGTCGGTGGGGTTGCGCGCCACGAAGATCATCTGGTTCACCGCGCCCGGGTTGACGTCGATCTGGTCGGCGGTGGAGTAGAAGTCCCAGACCATGTCGCTGGCATTGGTCGACAGGAACTGCACCTTCACCGAGCGCGTGGGGTCGCTGACCTGGCTGCCTGCGTACTGCCCGCCGGTCTTGCCGTTGATGCCGAAGGCCTTGCACATCACGTCGTAGATCGGCACCAGGGCAAAGCCGAAGGCGAACATCACCACGGTCAGCAGCATCAGCCGCGTCACCAGTCGCCGCAGCGACGTGCGCTCGTTCATGGCAGCACCCTCATTTCACTTCCGGCGGGGTCTGGAAGGTGTGGTAGGGCGCGGGCGAGGGCACCGACCATTCCAGCCCTTCGGCGCCATCCCATGGCTTGGCCGGGGCCGGCTTGCCGCCACGGATGCACTTGATCACGATGAACAGGAAGAAGATCTGCGTGACGCCGAAGGTGAACGCGCCGATCGACGACACCATGTTGAAGTCGGCGAACTGCAGGTTGTAGTCCGGCACCCGGCGCGGCATGCCCGCCAGGCCGACGAAGTGCATCGGGAAGAACGCCATGTTCATGCCGATGAACGACAGCCAGAAGTGCAGCTTGCCGAGGGTTTCGTCGTACATGTGCCCGGTCCACTTGGGCAGCCAGTAGTAGGCGGAGGCGAAGATGCCGAAGATCGCCCCCGGCACCAGCACGTAGTGGAAGTGCGCCACCACGAAGTAGGTGTCGTGGTACTGGAAGTCGGCCGGGGCGATGGCCAGCATCAACCCCGAAAAACCGCCGATGGTGAACAGGATGACGAAGGCGATGGCGAACAGCATCGGCGTCTCGAAGGTCAGCGAACCTTCCCACATGGTGCTCACCCAGTTGAACACCTTCACCCCGGTGGGCACCGCGATGAGCATGGTGGCGTACATGAAGAACAGCTCGCCCACCACCGGGATGCCGACCACGAACATGTGGTGCGCCCACACGATGAACGACAGGAAGGCGATGGCCCCGGTGGCGTAGACCATCGAGGTGTAGCCGAACAGCGGCTTGCGCGAGAACGCCGGGATGATCGAGCTGACCGCGCCGAACGCCGGCAGGATCATGATGTACACCTCGGGGTGACCGAAGAACCAGAACACGTGCTGGAACAGTACCGGGTCGCCACCACCGGCGGCGCTGAAGAAGCTGGTGCCGAAATGGATGTCCATCAGCATCATGGTCACCACCCCGGCCAGCACCGGCATCACCGCGATCAGCAGGAACGCGGTGATCAGCCAGGTCCAGACGAACAGCGGCATCTTCATCAGGGTCATGCCGGGGGCGCGCAGGTTGAGGATGGTGGCGATCACGTTGATCGCGCCCATGATCGAGCTGATGCCCATCAGGTGGATGGCGAAGATGAAGAAGGTCACGCTGGCCGGTGCGTAGGTGGTCGACAGCGGGGCATAGAAGGTCCAGCCGAAATTCGGCCCGCCGCCGGGGCTGAACAGGGTCGATACCAGCAGCAGGAACGCTGCCGGCAGCAGCCAGAAGCTGAAGTTGTTCATGCGCGGCAGGGCCATGTCCGGCGCGCCGATCATCAGCGGGATCATCCAGTTGGCCAGGCCGACGAAGGCCGGCATCACCGCACCGAACACCATGATCAGGCCGTGCATGGTGGTCATCTGGTTGAAGAATGCCGGCTCCACGATCTGCAGGCCGGGCTGGAACAGCTCGGCGCGGATCACCATGGCGAACGAGCCGCCGAGCAGGAACATGGCGAAGGCGAACCACAGGTACATCGTGCCGATGTCCTTGTGGTTGGTGGTCAGCACCCAGCGCATCAGGCCCTTGGCCGGGCCGTGGGCGTGGTCATGGGCGGCATGACCGTGGTCGTCGATGACTGTACTCATGTCCTGTCTCCCCGGTTCATTGGCTGTCGGCCTGCTTGAGCGCCAGCACATCCTTCGGCGTGACCATGTCGCCCTTGTTGTTGCCCCAGGCGTTGCGCTCGTAGGTGATCACGGCGGCGATATCCACTTCCGAGAGCTGCTTGCCGAACGCCGCCATGGCCGTGCCGGCCTTGCCGTGGAAGACGATGTTCAGGTGATCCTTGATCGGGCCGGTGGCGATCTTCGAACCCTTGAGCGCCGGGAACATCGGCGGCAGGCCCTGGCCTTCGGCCTGGTGACAGGCCACGCAGGTGGTGTGGTAGACCTTGTCGCCGCGCTCGCTGAGCTCCTGCAGGGTCCACTCCTTGCTGGTCAGCTCCTTGAGCTTGGCCGACTCGGCCTTGCGTTCGGCCAGCCAGGTGTCGTAGTCGGCCCTGGACTTGACCTCCACCACCACCGGCATGAAGCCGTGGTCCTTGCCGCACAGTTCGGTGCACTGGCCGCGGTAGATGCCCGGCTTCTCGACACGGGTCCAGGCCTCGTTGACGAAACCGGGGATGGCATCGCGCTTGACCGCGAACGCCGGCACCCACCAGGAATGGATGACGTCGGCGGCAGTCACCAGAAAGCGCACCTTGGCACCCACCGGGATCACCAGCGGCTGATCGACCTCCAGCAGGTAGTGCTCGTCCTTGGGTGCCTTGTTGTGGATCTGATCGGCGGGGGTGGCCAGGTTGCTGAAGAACTCCACGTCCTGGCCCAGGTACTTGTAGTGCCACTTCCACTGGTAGCCGGTGACCTGGATATCCACGTCCGACTCGCTGGCATCATAGATGTCCACCAGGGTCTTGGTGGCGGGGATGGCCATGGCCACCAAGATCAGGAACGGCACCACCGTCCACATGATCTCGACCCAGGTGTGCTCATGAAAATGCGCCGGCTGCTGGCCGGTGGAGCGACGGTGCACCATCATCGACCAGAACATCGCGCCGAACACCACGATGCCGATCACCACGCAGATCCAGAAGATGGTCATGTGCAGGTCGAACACGGCGTTGCTGACTTCAGTCGCCCCCGGCGCCATATTCACGGTCCAGGCGGCGTGTGCCGGCGTGAACAGTGACCACAACAGCAGGCCCATCCAGGCATGTGGATGTCGCATCATTGCGGGTTCCCCTTATGATTCTTGTTATCCCGGAGGCAGGGCCTACGGCTAAGGGTACGGCGTCAAGACGGCGAACTTCGACGGCGAGCCCCTGCTGGACAGCAGGCGGGCCTCATCAACCAATCACTTTCAAAGCGGAGTATAGACAGCCGCCCGGACCGCGCAAAAAATCGCCGAGAGGGGGTTGATGGCCATTTGATATGCCTTACAGCGACATAAACGCAAATCGTTTATGACAAATCCGTCTTAACTCTTTTTCGAACCGAGCTACCTTATGTCATCCGTGTGTTTCCCTTGTCCCTGGAGTTGTCATGAACATCGCCGCTTTGCGCGAGCAGATCACCCGTGCCCGTCAACATGAGGTCCAAACCGGCCAGTTGAAAAAGCAACTTGAAGTGCAACTGCCCCACCTGCATCCCTCGATCAACCTGCCTGAGCAAGACCCGCATGCGGCGCTTGTGGGGTTTGTCGACGCGTACATCGATCAGGTACCCGAATTGCTGGAGGCCGCCAATGCGGTGGCGCGCGAGGCGGGCATCGAGTCGCAGATCAAACCGGTACTGAAAATTGCCGAAGCCTATTTCCTGCAGCCGCCGGCGATCATGCATGGCCAGGTCGGCCTGGGCTGCCTGCTGGATGAGGCCTACCTGGCGCACCGCCTGGTGGAGGAAGTGAACGACCTGTACATCAAGCATTTCAAGCAGCCACTGATCCCACTGGATACCACCGTGGCCAACCTGATCGCGCATCAGCTGATCGGCGAGGCATTCGCCAACCAGCTGGATGAGGTGGTGCACCACTCGGTGGACGAAATGCTCAACGACGAAAGCTTCGCGCTCGAATCGGTAGAGGCCTACCGCGACAAGCTGAGCAGCCCGGACACCGGCGCGGCGTGGAAGCGCTGGCCGTGCCTGTCGCGCCAGCTGGGCGTGGGGCTGGAGCTGGATCAGTCGGCCTGACCGGCTCGGCGGCGCAGCCTTCGCCAGCAACGCTGGCTCCTACAGGATTACACCCCGTGTAGGAGCCAGCCTTGCTGGCGATTCGTTCAGGCGCCAAGCCCTGCCGCCATACGCGCCCGCCCCTCGGTGCGCCGCTTCAACCCGCGCGGCTCGATCACCAGTACCGATCCATTGCCCGCATTCGCCCGGCCCCAGTCCTCCAGCAGCTCGAGACACGCGTGGTCGATGTAGCTGAGTTGGGCCAGCGGTACATGCAACGTGGTACATACTGGTACGTTATCAAGCACCCGGGCCAGTGCCGGGACCTTGAGAAACGTCGCCGCACCGCTCAAGCGAAGCTCCAGGTGCCCCGGCGTATCCAAGTGGCTGACGCTGATCTTCAACCGCGCCGCTTTCAGCGCAAGCTTGAGCAAAGTCAGGGCGAAACCCAGCAGTACGCCGGTCAACAGGTCGGTGAAGATGATCGCCAGTGCGGTCGCCGCGTAGGTGAACATCGGCATGCGCCCATAGCGCCCCAACCCGCGGAACGCCTTGAAGTCCACCAGCTTGAAGCCGGTGTACACCAGTACACCTGCCAGGCTCGCCACCGGGATCTGCTGCAGCACACTGCTCAGCACCACCACGAACGCCAGCAGCCATGCCCCATGCAGAATAGCCGACAGCCGCGTCTGCGCACCGGCCTGCACGTTGGCCGAACTGCGTACGATCACCCCCGTCATCGGCAACGCCCCCAGCACGCCACAGAGCATGTTGCCCACCCCCTGGGCCGACAGTTCACGGTCGAAGTCCGAACGCTGGCCACTGTGCATGCGGTCCACCGCTGCCGCCGACAGCAGCGTCTCGGCACTGGCGATGAATGCCAGGGCGAGCGCCGCCACCAGCAGGTGCGGGTTGGCCAGTTGCAGCAGGTCGGCGGGGCGCAGCCAGTCGATGGCCTCGGCCAGGTTGGCGGGCACGACCACGCGGTTCACCGGCAACGCCAGCCACAGGCTCAGCAGGGTCATCAGCGCCACCCCGAGCAAGGCCCCCGGCACGAAGCGCAGACGCTGCGGGCGCAGGCGCTCCCAGCCCCACATGATCGCGATGGTGCCCAGGCCCAACGCACCCGCCTGCCAGGCATTGCCGGGGCCTTCCGGGGTCAGCGCCTGCAGTACGGTCTGTGGGAACGCCGTCAGGTTGGCCAGCCCGGAAGGCTGCGGGCTGGCGTCGAACATCACATGCGCCTGCGACAGTACGATCAGCACGCCGATACCGGCGAGCATGCCGTACACCACCGCCGGCGCCGTGACCCGGAACCAGCAGCCCAGGCGCAGGCGCCCTGCCAGCAGTTGCAGCAGGCCCGCCAGCAGCAGGATCGGCCCGAGCATGGCCATGCCATGCTGGCGTACCAGCTCGAACACCAGCACCGCCAGGCCCGCCGCCGGGCCGCTGACCTGCAATGGCGAGCCGGCGATGAACCCCACCACCAGGCCACCGACGATGCCGGTGATCAGACCCTTGGCCGGGGGCATGCCGGAAGCGATGGCGATGCCCATGCACAGCGGCAGCGCCACCAGAAACACCACCACCGAAGCCAGCAGTTCACGCGGCAGGGCCGCTTTCAATTGCGTCATGTTCACCTTGATTCTCCCTCTATCGATCACGCCGGGCCATTCCGCTGGCCCGCACGCCGCAGTAACGCCGCCACGCGGGCAGCCGCAAGCCGCCGGCAGGCCGGCAAGGCATTCATGGAAATTCAAGGCAGCCGACTACCTGGGCTGCACGCGAACGTGCAGCCTTCAGTCACCCTGTTGCGAATGAGGTGTGGCTAGTAGCGCCCGCGCGGGGTGGCGCAGGGAATCGGCTGGCCGCTCTGCAAGGGCAGGAAGCGGTCACTTACCGCGTCATAGGCGGTGATTTCGCTGGTTTCGATGTCGTAGATCCAGCCGTGGATGTACAACTGGCCGGCCGCCAGGCGCGAGGCGACCGAAGGGTGGGTACGCAGGTGCTGCAACTGCGCGATGACGTTTTCCTTGGTCAGCACCTGCATGCTTTCGTGTTCGTTGTGGCAATGGCAATTGTCTTCGACCACCGTGCGCGCCACCTCGGCATGCCGCAACCAGGCCTTTACCGTGGGCATCTTCTCCAGGCTCTGCGGGTTGAGCACGGCACGCATGGCCCCGCAATCGGAATGCCCGCACACGATGATGTGCTGCACGCCCAGGGCCATCACCGCGTACTCGATGGCCGTGGATACACCACCGTTCATCTGCCCGTAGGGCGGCACCACGTTACCCACATTGCGGGTCACGAACAGATCGCCTGGGGAGCTGTGGGTAATCAGTTCGGGCACGATGCGCGAGTCGGCGCAGGTAATGAACATCGCCCGCGGCTTCTGCGCAGTGGCGAGTTTCTTGAAGAGCTCTTCCTGTTGCGGGAAGACTTCATGATGAAAATGCAAAAAGCCGTCGACGATATGCTTCAGTGCGGCATCGGCGCTTTCGGCTTGATCAGCCGGGCCGTTTTGAGAGGGGTCCTGGTCTTTCATTGTTGATCCTCTTTGACGGTTTGAAGGTAAGTCCATTTTACCGGTTCAAGATTCAGACAACGCAATGAAGCTTGGATGTCGCTCACGCTCAATAAAGCACAGTGCGGCTGCCTGGCGTTTCACGCTACGCGGAAAAACTTAACTCAAACTGAATTTGGAGGCTCTAGAACGGGCGTTCCAGAACAAAAGGGCGGGCCTCGGATACTAGCAAAAAAGCATTAATGGCAACTACCCATTAATGCATTACAGCAGCGACAACTGCCCACCGGGCGGGCAGAACGCGCTGCAATCGAGCGCATGGCCTTCACGCCGGTTCAGTCCCAGGCGGCGCATGGCCTTGTCGAAACGCTGCGCCAGCAAGTCGGCAAACACGCCTTCGCCCCGCATGCGTGCGCCAAAACGGCTGTCGTACAGCTCGCCGCCACGGCTCTGACGGATCAGGCTCAGCACATGGGTCGCACGTTGTGGGTAATGATCCTGCAGCCATTGCTCGAACAGCGGCGCCACCTCCAGCGGCAGGCGCAGCAGCATGTAGGCCGCGTGCAGTGCCCCGGCCTGCTTGGCCGCCTCCAGCAGGTGTTCCAGTTCGCTGTCGTTGATCATCGGGATCATCGGCGAACACAGCACACCTACCGGTACACCCGCCTCGCGCATCACCCGAATCGCCCGCAACCGCGCCTTGGGCGCGGCGGCACGCGGTTCCAGGGTGCGCTTGAGCTCGTCGTCGAGGGTGGTCAGGCTGATCATCACCGACACCAGGCGCTGCTGTGCCAGTTCGGCCAGCAGGTCGAGGTCGCGCAGGATCAGCGAGCCCTTGGTCACGATGGTGACCGGGTGACGGTAGCGCAGCAGCACTTCGAGCAGGCGCCGGGTCAGCTGCTGTTCGCGCTCGATGGGCTGGTACGGGTCGGTGTTGGACCCCAGGTTGATCGGGGCGCACACGTAGCCTTTCTTCGACAGCTGTTGTTCCAGCACCGCCGCCGCGTTGGTCTTGGCGATCAGCTTGGTCTCGAAATCGAGCCCCGGCGACAGGTCCCAGTAGGCGTGGCTGGGGCGGGCATAGCAATAGATGCAGCCGTGTTACTCTAAAAGACACCAGTGCTTTGGAGGCCTTTCAGATGCCACGTAAATGCTACCCCTACATTCGTTTCTCATCGAAAAAGCAGGAGCTTGGCACGTCATACGCTCGCCAAAGCGACATTGAGAGCTTCCTAAATCGGCACGACCTTGAAGTGGACAGCACTCTGGAAGACCTTGGCGTGTCCGCTTTTCGAGGAAAAAACGCAACGCAAGGTCAGCTTGGCGGTTTCATTGATCTCGTCCAGAGCGGGCTTGTAGAGCCTAATAGCATCTTGCTAATCGAAAACTTCGACAGGCTTTCAAGACAGAAAATCATCAAATCGACTCGAATTTTCATCGACCTTTTAAGTCAAGGAATTGATATTGCAATTCTCGACACTGGCAAAATCTACACTCGTGAAAATTTAATCAGTTCGGATTTTTTCAATGTCATTATCGAATTTGACAGAGCCAACAAAGAGTCAGAACGAAAATCAGATTTTACAAGCGCTGCTTGGAACATCTATCGAAAAGAAATGCGTTCTTTGAAAATCCCAAAGACTCGAAAAACACCAAGCTGGATTTCAGTTGAAGGTTCCATCAGAAACAAAGACCCTGAAAAATCTGATGCTCGTTTTGTCGTGGTCGAAAATGAAGCTCGAAAAATCCGAAAAATGTTTGAGCTTGCTTTGACCAACGGGTTAAGTGAAACAGCTCGTTTGTTGAATGAATGGCTTGAACCTAATGACAAGAAATATTCTATTCATCAAGTTCAGTATCTTCTAAAAAATCGCAAGGTCATTGGTGAGCACCAGCCGATGAAGTTTCAAGAAAATGAAAACGGAGAAATGAAACTTTTCGCCGAAGGCTCGACTATTGAAAATTATTATCCAGCCATTATCTCAAAAGAAATGTTCGATGAGGTTCAAGAAAAAACCATAGGGCGAAAACCGTTCGCTGGTAAATTCAACAAAACCAGATTAAATGTTTTTCAAGGGTTTATCTATTGCTATCATTGTGGCGGCACAATTCGATATATGGATAAATCCAGCGAAGAACGACCTAACAAGCACTACTATATCTGCACTAATTCAATGACTGGAAAATGCACTTTGTCGCATCGACTTTCATATGATGCAAGTGAAGCAATGCAGAATTTTTTTGAGAAAACTGAAAAGTTGAATATGACAGAAGTTTTCAATAATGATGAAGAAATTCTTGATCTAAATAAAAAAATCAAAACCACTGAATCAAATATCTCAAAAAAAGAAAAGCAAGGCTCAAATCTCAAAAGACAGATACGTGAAGCAGTTGAAAAAAGTAGGGACATTCCAGATTTTCTAACTGACCTACTTTTAGAAAACGAACAAGAATTGAAAGCCTTGGCTGTTGAACTACAAAAGCTAATCGAAACCAAAAACGAGCATGTTGAACAGCAAGAAATTAGCAAATCGTTCTCACAAGAAAATATTCTTGCTTTGCTAAATGATAGGTCAGAAGATGGCGTAAGAAAGCGAATTCAAATCAACAACCATCTTCGAAAAATTGTAAAGCAGATCCATTTTTTCTGGCGGAAAAAACCTGGAGGCAAGCGTGGTATTGGCATACCAACGATGCTAATTGAATTTCAAAACGGCATAAAAAGATTTGTTCTTGAAGATGAATTTACTCTTGATTCTGATTTCTCAAATATCGCAATCATTGAGCAAGTGATGCAAGAGACTCACGAACTCTATTTAAAGAAGTGAGCACAAGAAAACAACGGATTAAAAATCCGTTTTTTTCTTGTGCTATGACTAATGAAATCAAAGGGGTTGTTTACAACTATCACATCAAAAGCGTAATCAAAAGAAGCAAGCAGAGTAAAAAGGAGGAAAACGCTGGCGGTTTTTCCTCTTTTTACGCTTGCCCTCCATACTGTCGGGACAACAGTATACTCCCACAAGGGTTGTATACTAAAATCATTAAGGCGGGATTTTTGAAAAAAATATGTTACGATTAAGGTATAAAACAAACATTTTAAATAATGACAACATCAAAAACATCAACAGCAGTTAGAAGAATATGCCCTTGCATTACAGCAATAAATAACGAAGTTCTAAAAGATTTTATTGTTAGTTTCAATAGCGTTTCCGCTGATAAATTTTCAATCGCCAAGGCGTTCAAAGACTTTATTATCTATGACTGCGCCACCTATATAGTCGTAACAAATGAAAGCAACTTGATTTTGAGAAAATACAATCAGACACTTTCTAATACAACCAATAACTATACTAACCACATCAGGAAAAAGCCTGAATACAAAACAGAAGATGCTGATAAAATAGTTCGCACTTTAAGACAGTCAAGAGTAGATATTTCCAGACTTCTTTTCAGCACTAAAACTTTCAGAGCGGAGCCAAACAGCAATGCAACTTGCTTGACAGAAGCAACACCTTTTGATGATGAAAGCAAGAAGTCTAAGAAATTAAATCTAACTTACTCCGATAAAGATTTCACTCTTATAAAGTCAAAATTCAAAGCACTAAAAAAAGAAAATCAAAGCCTTACATTTGATGATTTGTTTTATCAATTTATGCTTGAATTGAAGATTTATAAACTCAAATTTGAAACTAATTTCTTTACTCAGCACGCCACTGAAATCAACGCATTTACGAATGTCGCAAGTCAGTCACATCAAAATTTTCAAAATCTCAAAATCGAAGATTTCAACGAATATTTTCTCAATACTTTTCCAAGCTTTCAAAGCCGTTTATTAGAGTCTCTCGAAACTTTGAAAAGAATAATTAGCATCGAGTGACAAGATGCTAATCAAAGAAATTCCACGCATAAGAGCGAACACAAAAAACCTTGCCACCTATATTTTC
The DNA here is from genome assembly GCF_024126555.1 of Pseudomonas sp. VE 267-6A. Classification (NCBI taxonomy): domain Bacteria; kingdom Pseudomonadati; phylum Pseudomonadota; class Gammaproteobacteria; order Pseudomonadales; family Pseudomonadaceae; genus Pseudomonas; species Pseudomonas sp. VE 267-6A. Next base: position 182,984 of record NZ_JAMYBY010000009.1, on the reverse strand, counting down.
AATGAAAAGAAATGCTCTGCCACAGGTGGCAACATTCCTATTGACTTCACTAATTTAAAGCAAACATCGCAAGACATTCAAGACGATTTCAATAGTAGATTAACAGCAAAACAGAAATCGAATGAAATGCACTATGTCATTAGTTTTGAAGAAAGCCACAGTGAAATTAGTGATGAAAAATTGAAATCCATTGCTGATGAACTGGTTGAAAAACACTTTGGCAGTGATAGAAATTACGCATTTGCAATACATCGAGACACTAAAAACCCGCATATTCATCTTTTAATGGAAAATCGAAATTTCGACAATAAGCCTTTTTTTAAGAAGAATAATTATCGAGAAATTGAAAATCTTGCTGAAAAGATTGAAGCAAAGTATGGCTTGAAAAACGACCAAATCAAACAATCAAGAGAAGACAAAAATCGTATCAACCTAACCGCAGGAGCAAGAAAATTTGAGCACCATACCGGCAAGCAAAGTGATGAAGCAAAATACAAGAAAGAATTGAAATCACTACTTGATAATTCAAAAACAGCACGTCAGTTTTTCGATCTGCTCAAATTAAACGGCTACACAATCAAACTGAATAATAGCAAAAAAGACCCATCAAAAGCGTCAGGGTATTATATCACCAAAGGCACAACATCAATAAAACCAAGCTCCGCAGGCTTGCAAATCTCAAAACTCACCCAGCATTTTGAGATCGATGATGAAGGTCGTTTAGTCGAATTGATGCGCAGTTATGAAGATGCACCACCCAGACAAGAAACCGCTGAACCTTGTGGCTTTGGCTCTATATCGCCAGAGCGAAATTTCGATAAACCAAACAAGAAAAAACTGCTTTATCAGAAATTTGATAGTCAGGACGGCAAGACCTTCACCAGTAATAATCCTAAATTCAAATCAAGTTTCGTAATTTCTGACAATTTTTGCAGTTTTCAAAATCCAACGGAAATGTCCATCAAGGCTGGCTTTCAAGCCCTTCAAGAGAAGAATGGAGGCACGAAATACGATCTATTTGGCGATGATGCGTTCAAGCGTAAAGCGTGGCTTGTGGGCTGTCTTATGGGCCTTGAAATTGAAGGCTACACACCCAAAGCGCAAGATTTGAAAGAGTTGCTTGAAAGATATGCACTGCACCCAGAGCGCTACAAAGCCTTTGACCATGAGCCGTTCCAGGCTCAATTGGATTTGCACAGAAAGCCAGAACCGCCAGCAATTGAAGCCACGCCGCCCGCCGAGCCAGTTCGGAGCGAGCCACCTCCTAAAACCCTGCCAGATGAAACTCCGGTAAAAACAGAGGAAGAAAAGAAGCGTAGACACTTACCAAAACTTAAATAAAAGAAAAGTCCCATTAGGGACTTGATTTTAAATTTTAATTGTTATAATGAAAGCACGACCAAACATTATCTCAATTGAACTTACATACTTATTATACCGCACAATTTCAAAAAGCAAGACCATTAACAAACTTTTTTGAAAATATTTATGAGCCTCTCAACTATCATGTTCAATCAGAACGTGAACTAAAAGACTTCCCTAAATTCGCTAAAATCGCCATATGTTTAAAAGGCGAACAATACAAAAATGGCTTTTTACAAAATACATACGAAGTTCAAGATTTAGAAAAATCTCTTGAATTATATCGTGATGCTGAAAACTGCTATATAACATCTAATCAATTCAGTTTCGGTAGAAGCGAAAAAAGACTTTGTAACCTCGTTATGTTGTCCTGCGATTTAGACACATATAAGACAGAAAAATACAAAGGCACGACACACGAAATACTAATAAACGATGTGAAAGATGTATGTCACCTTAATAATTTACCCTATCCTACGATAATGTATTCAGGTAACGGATACTACTTAAAATGGATTTTCAAAGAGAAACAGCCAGTCTTCCAACTTTCCAAAAAGAACAGAAAAGGGAAATATAGAACGCCTTTGAATGTTCAGAAATGGAAAATCGCCCAGCGAGTCATCAATAAGTTATTTGAAGATTTTGGTTCTGACACAAAAGCGCTTGATGTTGCAAGGCTTTTAAGATTGTGTGGAACCATAAATGGCAAAACTGGTAAACGTGCTGAATTACTTGAAGTTCACGAAAATCAGTCTTTCGACTATATGCTTCAAGTTCTTGAACCACATACAGAGCAAGAAGACCTTGATAAAGTGCTTGGCATTAAGAAAGAACCTAAACCAAGAGTTCTAAAAGAAATTCAGCCTACTATTAAGAAGGCTATGGCATTGCCAGTAGCTAACGAACCGAAGCAAGAACCAAGCAAAAACTTCATCGCTAAAAACACCAGAACACTTGCAAAAGCACGCTATGAAGACCTCTTAAAATTGATCGCAATTCGTGAAGACGTAACTGGCGAACGCATGAATTTTACATTTTGGATTTGCAATTTTATGGGTATAACTGGACGTATCAATTTCGTTGAGTTCCAAGAGCAAGCAGAAAAAATCGGACAAAAAGTTTTTAAGGATAAAAATTGGCGCTTTACTGATTTAAGCACTCTTGAAAATAGAGTTAGGCAATACAATCTTGAAACTTCAATCAATGCAATAAAGCACAATGATTATATTCCCCTTTACACACCTAAAAACTCTTATTTAATCAATGTTTTCAGCATTACAGAAGAAGAACAAAAACATCTAAAAACTATTATTTCTGACGACGAAAAAAGACGTAGAGACAAGGAGAAAAAGGAATTATTAAGACGTGAGAAGGGTATGAAAAAGCAGACAGGTGAATCAAAATCACAACCTTGGATTGAGTTAGGTATTAGTAGAAGAACTTACTATACAAAAAAGAAAAACGGCCTCATTTGAGGCTTTTTTATAGTTGCACTTTTTGTCCTGTTTACCATATGTGATGAAAAAAAAAAATGTGCTCTTTTTTAAAGCAGAATCAAAAGCAAAAATGTAAAATTCAGATATAACAAAAAATTGGACTATGGGATATTGTAAATTTTGCGACACTTGTTTTATTGCTTTTTGTTTTTTTGTATTTGTTCTTTATGTCAATCCAAAAGCATTTTCTAAAACTGCACATGAGCAAGCAGTCGCTGAATACAACAGAATTGAAAAAGCCAAGGAACAACAAAGACAAGAAAATATTAATTTTTCCAACTGCGTTTCAAAAACATATTTTAAATCTGCTCGCACCTCTGACAACCATCTAATTACAGAAGCACATAAGTTCAAATTTCAAAATGGCTCTTGTAATGAGATTGTAGAAGTCTATTCAAGATAACTTTAACAATCTCACCTTTGACGCCTGTAAAGGCGTGAGTTCTTGCTTTAAGCGTAATAACCAATAAAGCCTTAAATTAATTTCTATTTTCTCTTGCTTTAAATTTCTTGAACACAGAAACAATCAACCATAGAGCAGTAGAAATTACAAATATAAAAATGAAGGAAACCATACGATGCACATAACCAACATCATAGTTTCCGTTCATTGAAGAGTATAGTGCAAGGCCAAAATTTATTGCGATTATCAATAGCGAACCAAGTGAAAGAAACTTTAAAATCTTCATCGACTATTCCTTATCAGTTAAATTTTCAGATGGAGCAGCAAAGTAAGCAATCAGACCGAATATTAGGATTATAGGCCCAAGGACGTATGTCACCTGAACGCCTATATATGAGACAGTGCACCAAATCAGTATATAAAGTGCTAATGCTCCCAAGCATATCGCCAGCGATTTCTGATATATCCATTTCTTCATTAGCAAAAGCTCCTTAATCGCATGTCAAAACGATATCATTTCGCCCATGATTTTTCACTTCTTTCGAGCTGATACTGGCCTTCAATTAAGTGTCTTATAGCGTGACACAGGCAGCCGTGCTATTTGTCCTTTTAATCAACGATTTTTAACCATGAATCCTTCTTGGCCCGGAATTCTGGTGATCGCCTGTCCCGGATTAGCTTTGGCCCAACTCAATGCCTCTTGAAACGATGAAAAAGTCTTCGCGCCTGTATCAGCAGGCGTAGCCTTTGAGTAAGCGACAGAGCTTCTCTGCTCCCTACGATATTCCCTACTATATCCATCTATTATGGAGTCGAGATTCGCCCCTGCTCCAAAAGTTCTTTCGAAGTCGCCCATAATAATCACCTGCCTTTATTATTAAACGCTTGGCTGCGATTGCTTTTTTGTTTTGCGTTTATTAAAAAATATACGCACTGACGGAAGTATTATCGCTGCCAAAAAATAGTCCACGAATAATGAAGGATGAAAAGCGTATGGTTCATTCCTTTTTAAATACCACAAAATCAGTATTGCAAAAAAAACTATGGCCGAGCTAAACACAACAATCACATTGAAGCTGGTGAAAAATCTTTTTAATAACGCCCATTCCAGAGGTTTACAGAGTATGTAAAACGCCAGCAACCCGCCCAAAATCCCACCCATCTTGCTGTTCCTTAGCTCATTATAAATTTGCTTATGAATACCCAATTAGCTCTTTGGCAACGTCAGCAGTCGATTTGACCTATCAATCCCCATCACTCAACCGCATTCCTTGCCTGATAGCGTTATGCCTCATTCTCAATCCTTTGCAGGGTCAGGGCAAGGCCAAGAGCACCATAAAAGCTGTGCCAGTGTCTTATAGCGTAATATAGGCAGCCATGCTCGCAACCTCGGTAGGGGTTGATCGAGCGGTCGAAGGGCAGGTCGGGCGAGGTGTTACGGGTGATGATGGTTTTGGCCGTCTCGATGCGGACTTCGGTGCCCTGGGTCAGCGGCACCTCCTGGTACCAGCCATCATCCTCGGCCACAGAGCGGGCAGGGGCGAAGCGGTTGTGCGGGTTGTGCGCGGTACCGCGACCACGCACAGGCGCTGGAGTGAACATGGCGAGCCCCTGTACTGTTTTTATATACAGTACTGCATCGCCACCAGGACCTCCAGCACCGCTCGGCGTCCGACGTGGCTACGGGGTAAGGCCATGCCACTGCAGAAACGGCAGGGGGCTCACCTCACGCCCGCGAAACACCTTGAACCCTGCCGTGATCGAGCGCCCGGCCCCCGGGGCAACAATGGCCTCGAGCAGGGCACGCCCGGTGGCCGGGTTGAGCACGCCTTCGGCTTCGAACCGGGCGAAGGCATCGATCGCGTAGACCCGTGACCACAGGTAGCTGTAATAGCCCGCCTCGTAGCCGCTGGCCAGGTGATCGAAGGCCTGGGCCGGGCGCTCGAAATCGCCCAGCGGCCAGGGCAGCACTGCGTCGAACTGTTCCACCACCTGCTGCTGCAGGCTTTGCGCAGCAGCCGGGTAGGTCTCGCCATGCAGGTGCAGGTCCAGGCGCGCCATTGCCAGGTCTCGGGCAAACTTGAGCCCTTGCTGCTGTTTCTGCTGGTCGAGAAACGCCTGCACCGTGGACTGCGGCAGTGCCTTGCCTGTCTGGTAGTGGTGGGAGATACCGGCCAGGTACTCGGCCGACCAGCACCAGCGCTCCAGCAGCTCACTGAAGAACTCGATCCCGTCGGGCCCCAGGCTGTCGATATCGGACAGGCGGTAATCGGTGGTGGCCACCAGCAGCTGGTGCAGGCAGTGACCGAACTCGTGGTACAGCTTGCGCAGGTCCAGGTGGGTCAGCAACGGTGGGGCAACCCCGTCGCCACGCTCGACTGCGCAGAACAGCGCCGCCGCGCCCTTGTGAAAACGACCCTCGGCATCCACGTGGCGGTTCCATACCCGCAGGCTCCAGGCGTAGTCCTCCTTGCCCGGGCGGGTGATCGCATCCATGTACAGGTACCCCACCAGCGCATGGCCCTGGGTTACCTCGAAGCACCGCACATCCGCATGCCAGGCCTGCAACGTGCTGGACGGTGTGATCTGCACGCCGAACAGGGTATCGGCCAGCTGCGTCATGGCCAGCACCACCTGCTCCAGCGGGAAGTAGCCACGCATTTCCTCGCCAGACAGCGCCAGCGGGTGCCGATGCGCACGCTGCGCGTAAAAGGCGATGTCCCAGGGCTGCAGGCCACCCAGGCGCGCCTGCTGGTCGAAGGCCCGCAACCGCGCGGTTTCGGCGCTACGCCAGGCGGCGCTGTGGGTGCTCAGGTCCTGCAGAAACCGCGTGACCTGTTGCGTCGATTCTGCCGTCTTGGTCTGCAGGCTGAGTTCGGCAAAGCTGGCAAACCCCAGCAGTTGCGCCTGCTCATGGCGCAGTCGTCGCAACTCCAGCAGCACCGGGCCGTTGTCGGGGCCTGCGTCCAGCTCCGACGCGCGGCCATGGTAGGCCCGATACACGGTTTCACGCAGGCTGCGGTCTGTGGCCTGCTGCAGGATGGCCAGGCACGGGGCCTCTTCCAAGGTCACCAGCCAGCCCTCGAGGCCCTTGGCCTGGGCCTTGCGCGCCATGGCGGCGGTCTCCAGCGCGTCGACCCCCTGCAGGCGCCGGGCATCGGTGATGTGCAGGGTCCAGGCGCCGGTGGCGTGTGCCAGGTTGTCGAGGAACAGGTTGCGCTGGGCACTGATGCTGGTTTGCAGGGCCATCAGGCGGGCACGCTCGGTTTCACCGAGCTCGGCGCCGCTCAGGCGAAAGGCCTTGATCGACTGCTGCAGCGACATCCTGCGTTCGTGGCTGAACAGCGCACCGTGGGCGCTGTCGGCCAGACGCTGATAGAGCGCCAGCAACGTGGCGTTCTGCAGCTTTGCCTGATGATAGGCCTGGGTCTTGAGCCAGCACTCGTCCACGGCGGCCTTCCAGGCCTCGCCGCGGGTGTACAGGGGCACGATCAGGCGAACGGCGTTGTTGAGGCGTGCATCCAGTGCATCGATGGCCATCACCAGGTCGTCCCAGGTGGGCAGGCCACGCTGGGCCAGGATGATGCGGGCCAGGGCGTTGTGGTTGTCGAGGATGATCTGGTCGATGCCCGCCGTCAGGTGTTCCAGGCGGATGTCGGCGTAGGCTGGCGGATCGAGGGGGGCGAGCAGGGGATTGCTGGTCATGGGCAGCTCCTTGAGTGACGGGAAGGTCCCGTCACTTTCAAGGGTTGCCGGTGCGCCAGGGGCTAACTATGTATGCCCCTGCACCAGCCACACGGCCCGCTAGGGCTTCTTCAGCTTCGGATTGGGGAAGAACTGCACCGTCTGCACCGCAGGCTGGGGCGCCTTGGCCTCGGCCTGGTTGACGCGGGTGCCCAGTTCCTTGGGCACCGACAGGCCCTGTTCGTTGAGCGTGTCGGAGAACCCGCAGGCCACGCACTCGCGGTGTGGCACGCCGTCTTCGCTCCACATCATCAGCTTGTCCGGCTCGCTGCACGCCGGGCATACGGCCCCGGCAATGAAGCGTTTCTTGGTCTTGCTCATGCCGCCAGGTCCTCGCTCAGGCCACTGTGGCGCAACAGCGCATCGATCGACGGCTCACGGCCACGGAAGTCGACGAACAGGCGCATCGGCGCCTGCGAGCCGCCACGGGCCAGAATCGCCTCGCGGAAGGCGCGACCGGTTTCGGCGTTGAGCACACCCTCTTCCTCGAAGCGCGAGAAGGCATCGGCCGACAGCACTTCAGCCCACTTGTAGCTGTAGTAACCGGCCGCGTAGCCGCCGGCGAAGATGTGCGCAAAGCTGTTGGGGAAGCGGTTGTACGCCGGCGGGCGCATCACCGAAACCTCGTCGCGCACCCCTTCGAGCACCTCCAGCACGCTGCGGCCATCGCCGTGGCTGGCGTGCAGTTCGAAGTCGAACAGCGAGAACTCCAGCTGGCGCACCATCATCAGGCCCGACTGGAAGTTCTTCGCCGCCAGCATCTTCTCCAGCAGGTCCTGCGGCAGGGCAGCGCCACTTTCGTAATGACCGGAGATCAACGCCAGGCCTTCGGGCTCCCAGCACCAGTTCTCCATGAACTGGCTCGGCAGCTCGACCGCGTCCCAGGCCACGCCATTGATGCCGGATACCCCGGCATGCTCGATGCGGGTCAGCAGGTGATGCAGGCCGTGGCCAAACTCGTGGAACAGGGTGGTGACTTCATCGTGGGTCAGCAGCGCCGGCTTGCCCGGGGCGGCCGGGGTGAAGTTGCACACCAGGTTGGCCACCGGGCTCTGCAGGCTGCCATCGGCCGTGCGGCGACGGTCGCGGGCGCCGTCCATCCAGGCACCGCCGCGCTTGTTGGCGCGGGCGTACAGGTCGAAGAAGAAGCGCCCCACGTGCTGGCCGTTTTCCTTGATCTCGAACAGGCGCACGTCCGGGTGCCAGGTATCGAAGCCTTTCACCTCGGCGATCTCGATGCCGTACAGGCGCTGCACGATGGTGAACAGGCCCGACAGCACCTTGTCGATCGGGAAGTAGGCACGCAGGGCTTCCTGCGACACGCTGTAACGCTGTTCGCGCAGCTTCTCGCCATAGAAACCGCTGTCCCAGCTCTGCAGGTCCGGGCAGCCCTGCTCGGCGGCGTAGGCCTTGAGCTGGGCCAGGTCCTGGGCGGCGAAGGGTTTGCTGCGCTTGGCCAGGTCACGCAGGAAGCTCAGCACCTGGTCGCTGGACTCGGCCATCTTGGTGGCCAGGCTCAGCTCGGCGAAGTTGGCATAACCCAGCAGCTCGGCCAGCTCCTGACGCAGGTCGAGGATCTCGCGCATCACCGGGCCGTTGTCGAACTGGCCGGCGTTGGGGCCCTGGTCCGAGGCGCGGGTGCAGTAGGCCGCGTACAGTTCTTCGCGCAGGGCACGGTCGTGGGCGTAGGTCATCACGGCGTAGTAGCTGGGGAATTCCAGGCTGATCAGCCAGCCATCCAGGCCCTTGGCCTGCGCGGCGGCCGCCATCTGCGCCTTGGCCGATTCGGTCAGGCCGGCCAGTGCGGCCTCGTCGGTGACGTGCTTGGTCCAGGCCTGGGTGGCGTCGAGCAGCTGGTTGGAGAAACGGCTGCCCAGTTCCGAAAGCTTGCTCTGCACCTCGGCATATCGCTTCTGCTGGTCGGCCGGCAGGTCGATACCCGACAGGCGGAAGTCACGCAGGGCATGTTCGAGGATGGTTTTCTGCGCCACATCGAAGCCGGCGGCTTCGGGGCTGGCGATCAACGCTTCATAGGCCTGGAACAGCTCGCGGTTCTGGCCCATTTCGGTGGCGTAGGCGCTCAGGGCCGGCAGGCAGGCCTCGTAGGCCTCGCGCAGCTCGGCGCTGTTGCACACCGCGTTGAGGTGGCTGACCGGGCTCCAGGCGGCGCCCAGTCGGTCGTTGAGTTCGTCCATGGCCAGCACCAGGCCGGCCCAGGTGGGGTTCTGGCCCTGGGTTTTCAGGATCGAGGCGATGGCGCTGCGGTTGTCGGCCAGGATCTGTTCGATCGCCGGCAGCACATGCTCGGCACGGATCGCCGAGAAGGGCGGCAGGTCATAAGACTGCAGAAGCGGGTTGTTCGCACTCACGGTTAAACACCTTGGCAGAAGAAACACCGCTCCATCTTAATTACAATCGACGCTGACCGCAGCTATCAGCCTTACAGAGAGACACTATTCATGGCCATCCGCAGCTTCCAGCAACACATTCCGCGTCTCGGCGCCCGCGCCTTCGTCGACCGCAGCGCAGTGGTGCTGGGTGATGTCGAGATCGGCGAGGACAGCTCGGTATGGCCCCTGACGGTGATCCGCGGCGACATGCACCGCATCCGCATCGGCGCGCGCACCAGCGTGCAGGACGCCAGCGTGCTGCACATCACCCATGCCGGCCCGTTCAATCCCGACGGCTACCCGCTGCTGATCGGCGATGACGTGACCATTGGCCACAAGGTCATGCTGCATGGCTGCACCCTGGGCAACCGCATTCTGGTCGGCATGGGCAGCACCATCATGGACGGCGCGGTGGTCGAGGACGAGGTGATCATCGGTGCCGGCAGCCTGGTACCGCCGGGCAAGACGCTGGAGAGCGGCTTCCTGTACGTGGGCAGCCCGGTGAAGCAGGCACGGGCGCTGACCGACAAGGAACGCGCGTTCTTCCCCTACAGCGCCGCCAACTACGTGAAGCTCAAGGACCTGCACCTGGCCGAAGGCTTCGACCAGCCCGAGTGAGTTATCCACAGCCCCCTTTTTTCGAGACTGTCATGCACCAGCAAACCATTCTGTTCGACCTCGACGGTACACTCACCGACCCCCGTGAAGGCATCACGCGCTCCATCCAGTACGCCCTGGCCAAGCTGGACATCGACGAGCCGGACCTGGCCCGCCTGGAACACTTCATCGGCCCGCCCTTGCTGCAGGCGTTCATGCAGTTCTACGGCTTCGACGAGGCCAAGGCATGGCAGGCGGTGAACTTCTACCGTGAGCGCTTCAAGGTCACCGGGTTGTACGAGAACCGCGTGTTCGAGGGCGTGAGCGAGTTGCTCGAAGGGCTGCAGGCGCAGGGGCGCACGCTGTACATCGCCACCTCCAAGCCCTGGGAGTTCGCCCGCGAGATTGCCCGGCACTTCGATTTTGCCCGGCATTTCAAGGTCATCTACGGCAGCGAGCTGGACGGTACGCGCACCAACAAGGTGGAGCTGATTGCGCACCTGCTGGCCGAAGAAAACCTGGACCCGGCGCAGACACTGATGATCGGCGACCGCAAGCACGACCTGATCGGCGCGCGCAGCAACGGGCTGGAAGCAGTGGCGGTGGGCTACGGGTTTGGCAGCCGCGAGGAATTGACCGCAGAGCAGCCGGCGTATCATTTCGACACGCTGGGCGAGCTGCATCGGGCCTTCATGCGGTCCTGAAGGCCTTTTCGCCGGCAATGCCGGCTCCTACAGGGGGTGCGAAGCGTTGTAGGAGCCGGCCTTGCCGGCGGAGCTTTCCAGGGCCTGCTGGCGCTGCTCGAACGGCAACCGCCCCCAGGCCTCGACCCGCTGGTAGAACACCGCCCAATCTCCGCCAACCTCCCGGAACAACGCTGCAAACGCAGGCACCCACTGGTCATACAGCCCGAACGGCAGCAGCTTGGCGTTGTTCATCGGCGCGTTGATCCACGCGTCATAGCGCTTGTCGCCCTGCCACCTTGTATCGCGCAGCACCCGGTACTCGCTGCGCAGGCGCTCGAACTCGGCCTGCTTGCCCGCGCGCATCGCTGCCTCGTCCAGCGGCTGTGCATACAACGTCTTGAGCCGCTCGCGGCTGGCCAGCACCAGCCCCACGAACTCGTCACGCTGGCGCGCTCCACCCTGCGGCAAGGGCGCCAGCCCGCGGGCCGCGCGCCACTGGCGCGAACCTTCCTGCTCCACAAAGGTGGCAAACGACTCGTTGAACGCCGTGTCGTCCTTCACGTACACGCGCTGGTGCGCAAGTTCGTGGAAGATCACCGTGGCCAGGCGCTCGTCGCCCCAGCCCAGCATCGAACTGAGAATCGGGTCGTCGAACCAGCCCAGGGTCGAATAGGCCTCCACCCCGCCCACATACACATCCTGCCCCTGCGCCTTCTGCAACGCCGCCGCCCCGCGCGCCGCACCCTGGCTGTAGTAGCCGCGATAGGCCACGCAACCGGCGATGGGAAAGCAGTAGGTATGCGGTTCCAGCGAAAACTCCGGGGTGGCGAACACGTTCCACACCACGAACGGGCGCCCGATATCGGCGTACACCCGGTAGCTGCGGTTGTCCGGCAGCTTAAGGTGGCTGCTGGCAAAAGCGCGTGCCTGCTGCGCTTTCGCCAGGTGCTGGCGCAGGGCAGGGGGGGTGGCCGGGTCGGCCACCAGCACCGCCACCGGCTCGCGCGCGCGCAGCAGCTGCCATTGCCCGCTGGCCAGCTGGCTGTAGTAGCCGAGGCTGGTGCAACCGTTGAGCAGCCCGAGCAGCAGCACGGGAACCAACCCGCGGAAAACGCGGTCGAGTGCCCCGGGGCTTGAGCGCAACCAGAAAAAAATTCGAACCATGTGCAGGGATGTCTCGCTCAAGTGCTCATCGGCCCAAGACTATCCTGCCTGCCCGGAGTTTTGCCATGCGTACGATGCTTGCCGCCAGCGCTGTGCTGGCCCTGACCGGCTGCGCCGGCCTGCCCGCCGCCGACCCGAACCAGGCCTGGGTCGACCTCCAGCCCGCTGCCGACGACACCCTGCACGCGCTGGAGGTGGACGAGCGCAGCTGGGCCGACACCCGCTACTTCGAAGTCACGCCGGGCAGTCACGAGCTGACGGTGCGCTATCAGTTCGCGGTAGCGCCCGGCAATATCGGGCCGGTGGACGAACCACTGTGGCGCGATTGCCAGCTGAACGTGAAATTCAAGGATTTCAATGCCGGCCAGCGCTATCAGTTGCAGGCCGGCAGTATCGGCTTCAGGCCCTGGGCCAAGCTCTACGACGAGCAGCGCAAACTGGTCGGCACCGGTTTGCCTGCCGGATGCCAGCGTACCTGAACAGACTAATGGCGCTATGCTTGTAGCTTGTAGCCCGCCAGCGGAGATTGCCATGCGCCAGCCCATGATGCTGCTTGCCATCAGTACCTTGGGGGCCTGTGCCAGTCCCCTGCCACCGGTCGACAGCAAGCAGGCCTGGATCGACCTGTATACCGTCACGCCGGGCAAGGTGCTCATGGCCGACCGCCTGGATGGTCAGCGCCTGAACGACGGCCGTTTCTTCCAGGTCACGCCGGGCAAACACGAACTGGTGGTGCGCTTTGATTTCGAGGTGTATTCAGGCGGTTTCAGCACCGACCCTACCGAACGCACCTGCTACCTGAAGATTCGCTACGACGACTTCCAGGCCGGCCAGCGCTACCGCATCGAAGCCCGCGCCCCGGCCATGCAGCCCAGTGCCTATCTGTACGACGCGCAGCGCAAGCTGGTCGCCGAAGAACAGAACGACATCTTCTGCATCCCGTGACGGCTAGCGATCGTTTTTCTGGTAGATGATCTTCTTGGTGCCGTTCTCACAGCTGCCCACCACCATGTTCTGGTCATGGACTTCATCGTTGGTCACGATTTCCAGGGTGTAGGAAGAGACATTGTTGGCCTGGATCTTGGCTTCGATCTCGGCCTTGAGCTCGGCGCAGTCCTTGGGCGCGGCCAGCGCACTGGTGGCCAGCAACGAGGTCAGCACAGCGAATGCAATACGAGTCATCAGAACAGCTCCTTGTGGCGGCAGACCATCTGCCGACAGCCATTTGACCACAAGAAGCCGTGCGTCGTTCTGATCTGCGCCGGCGTCAGTCCACCAGGGTGGCGTCCAGGCTGATCTGGGCCTTGAGCACCTTGGATACCGGACATCCCGCCTTGGCCTTGTTGGCCAGCTCCTCGAATTTCGCCTTGTCGGCACCGGGCACCTTGGCCTTGAGGATCAGGTGCACGGCGGTGATGGCAAAACCATCGGGCTGCTTGTCCAGGGTCACTTCGGCGATGGTGTCGATACGCTCGGCGGTCAGGCCGGCTTCGCCGAGGATCATCGAAAAGGCCATGGAGAAGCAGCCTGCATGGGCAGCGCCGATCAGTTCTTCAGGGTTGGTACCAGGCTGGCCTTCGAACCGGGTGTTGAAGCCATAGGGGTTGGCCTTCAAGGCGCCACTCTCGGTGGAGAGCTGGCCCTTGCCGGTTTTCAGGTCGCCTTGCCAGATTGCCGATGCTGTCTTTTTTATCGAACTCATAAAGCCTCCTGAGTGCCTGAGAGCGCGGGGGATCGCGCCTGGCGTTCAATTCAGAGGGCGTCACCACGGGCAAGTTCAGCCCGATTGCAGGGGCAGGCATTGAATACCTGTGATCTGCCCATACAGAGTCAGAAAGGTCGCGGCATGCTGTCGGCCTAACCATTCAGGAGGCGTACACGCCATGACGCGACTCGCGGACATCAAATACTCCACCCTCGACCTGGTACCGGTACGCCAGGACAGCGGCCCGGCCCAGTCGCTGCGCAACTCGCTGGACCTGGCGCAACACGTGGAGAAATTCGGCTACAACCGCTTCTGGGTGGCCGAGCACCACAACATGGACGGCATTGCCAGCTCCGCCACCTCGGTGCTGCTGGGGTACCTGGCCGGTGGTACCTCGACGATCCGCGTGGGTGCAGGCGGGGTGATGCTGCCCAACCACGCGCCGCTGGTGATTGCCGAGCAGTTCGGCACCCTGGCCAGCCTGTACCCGGGCCGTATCGACCTGGGCCTGGGACGTGCGCCGGGCTCCGACCAGATGACCGCCCGCGCCCTGCGCCGCGAGCGCTCGGGCAGCGCCGACGACTTCCCGGACGATGTAGAGGAACTGGTGCGCTACCTGGGCCCGCGCACGCCCGACCAGAAAGTGATTGCCGTGCCGGGGTATGGCACCGAGGTGCCGATCTGGCTGCTGGGCTCGAGCCTGTTCAGTGCACAGCTGGCGGGGATGCGCGGCTTGCCGTATGCGTTTGCCTCGCACTTTGCGCCGCGCATGATGCATGAAGCGATCCGCGTGTACCGCAACCACTTCAAGCCCTCGACGGTGCTCGACAAGCCCTACGTGATGTTGGGTGTACCGCTGGTGGCGGCCGATACCGACGAGCAGGCCGAGTACCTGGCCACCTCGGTGTATCAGCGAATTCTGGCGTTGATGCGTGGGCAGAGCCTGGTGCAGCGCCCGCCCGTCGACAGCATGGACGGCCTGTGGCAGCCCCATGAGCGGGAGGCAGTGGGAAGTTTCCTGGGCCTGGCGATGGTGGGCGGGCCAGAGAAGATCCGCGCCAAACTGGACGTGCTGCTGGAGCAGACCGGTGCTGATGAGCTGATCTTTACCTGCGACCTGTACGAGCATGCGGACCGGATCCGGTCCTACGAGATTCTGTCTCAGGTCATCAAGGGCAACTGAGGGCCCTTTTGCCAGCAAGGCTGGCTCCTACGTGGGAGCCAGCCTTGCTGGCGAAAGACTCACCGATCAACCGCGCTTGTACACGATGTCCTTGGTACCGCCTTCACACGACCCCACCACCTTGCCATCGGTCGCAGCGCCCTTGTCGACGATCTCCAGCGAATAGTGCGGTACGCCATTGGCGTCGATCTTCGCGGCAATCTCGCTCTTCAATTCTTCACACGGCTTGCCCGCCGCCAGCGCAGTCCCGGCCAGGGTCATCAAGCCAAACGCCAATACCAGCTTCTTCATCGATCGCATTCCTTGTTCAGATCAAAAAGGGTTCAGGGCCAGCCGGCCGCCATCAGCTGTTGGCGATACGGAAGCCCACCTTGATGGTTACCTGAAAATGCGCCGCCTTGCCATCCTTGATATGGCCCCGGGTCTCGGTCACTTCGAACCACTCCAGGTGCTTGATGCTCTTGGCCGCTTCGGCCAGGGCATTGTTTATCGCGTCCTCGATGCTGCTGGGCGAGGAGCCGACCAGTTCGACCTTCTTGTACGTGTGGTGATCAGACATGACTACTCTCCATCAATGGTGTGCATTGAGCCTAGCAGCGCCAGGCAGGTTTACCTGTGTGGGTAAAAACCTGGCAAAAGTTCGATTGCTCTGCACTTTCGCGGCACTGCGCAGTCCCATTCTTCACATGCCACTCAAACCCTGAAGGAGAGCCACCATGGCCAATAGCTCGCTACGTAAAGCCTCGTTGCAAAGCATGGAAGCGGAAATCGAAAGTCTCCTCAAATCTCTGGAAAACCTCAAAGACGATGCTTCGGACGAGTCGCGCAAGACCCTGAAGAGCCTCAAGGGCAATGCCGAAAATGCCCTGCGTCACTCGCGCAGCCTGCTCACCGATGCCTATGAAGAGGTCAAGACCAAGACCCGCGAAACCGGCATCGCCACCCGTGACTATGCCCAGCAACACCCCTGGACCACCGCCGGCGTGGCCGTGGGCGCACTGGGCCTGCTGGCCGCCTACCTGCTGTGCAAGCGCGGCGACTAAAGCGCCTGCCGCCCCAGTTCGGCGCGCAACCAGTGCGCCAGCTGCTCGGCGCGCCCGTCCGCGGCGCGCCGGGGCACCCACAGGGCCAATGACGCCCGCGTAGGACCAAAGCCCCACGGTGCCGCCAGCCTGCCGGCACGCAGGTCATCGGCCACCAGCGGCTGCGGGGCGATCGCCACCCCCAGGCCGGCCACAGCTGCCTCCAGCAAGTAATACAGATGCTCGAACCCTTGCCCGTAGCGCATTGCCTGCGGGTCGATGTGCTGTTGGCGGGCCCAGTCGGGCCAGGCCTGGGGCCGCGAGGTGGTGTGTAGCAGGGTTTCCCCCAGCAAGGCGCTGGCTGGCGCCTGACGCAGGCGGTCGAACCCTGGAAAGTGCGGGCTGAGCACCGGCCCGATGCATTCCTGTGCCAGCACGTGCACCTGCATGTCGGCCGGCCACGGCGGCTCGGCGAATACCAGCAGCGCATCCAGCCCCGGCCGGCGCGGGTCCAGGTCGCCTTCGCCCGCCGACAGGTGCAGACGCAGCTCCGGCAGGTCGGCCTGCAGGCGCCCAAGGCGCGGAATGAACCAGCGCGCCAGCAGGCTGCCTGAACAACCCAGCACGAACGGTGCGTCGGCGCGGTCCTGGCCCAGCTCGGCGCACACGCTGCGCAGGCGCTCGAAGGCGTCGCTGCTGGCGTCGCGCAGGCGCACACCGGCATCTGTGAGTTTAATGCCGCGCCCTTCCTTGACGAACAGGCTCACGCCCAGGTGCTCTTCAAGCACCTTCAACTGCCGGCTCACCGCACCGTGGGTCACGTGCAGTTGCTCGGCAGCCTGGCTGACGCTGTTGAGCCGGGCGGTGGCTTCAAAGGCCCGAAGGGCATTGAGCGGGGGCAGTTCTCTGGCCATTGACGTGTGAGTTTTCCTGACAGGTTGTGGCGATCTTATCGGTTTTCAGCGGCGCGTGTCGTGGGTAGAGTAGGCCCATTGCGACCTCATACCCACGCCCTGGAGCGACCCATGACCCAGACCAACTTCCGCAGCGGCCCCGATGCCAACGGCCTGTTTGGCGCATTCGGTGGCCGCTACGTGGCCGAAACCCTGATGCCGCTGGTGCTCGACCTGGCCCGTGAATACGAAGCGGCCAAGGCCGACCCCGAGTTCAACGAGCAACTGGCGTACTTCCAGCGCGACTACATCGGCCGTCCTAACCCGCTGTACTTCGCCGAGCGCCTCACCGAACACTGCGGCGGGGCGAAGATCTTCTTCAAGCGCGAAGAGCTCAACCACACCGGCGCGCACAAGGTGAACAACTGCATCGGCCAGGTGCTGCTGGCCAAGCGCATGGGCAAGAAGCGCCTGATCGCCGAAACCGGCGCCGGCATGCACGGTGTGGCCACCGCCACCGTGGCCGCACGTTTCGGCCTGCCCTGCGTGATCTACATGGGCGCCACCGACATCGAGCGCCAGCAGGCCAACGTGTTCCGCATGAAGCTGCTGGGCGCCGAGATCGTGCCGGTCACCGCCGGCACCGGCACCCTCAAGGACGCCATGAACGAAGCGCTGCGCGACTGGGTGACCAACGTCGACGACACCTTCTACCTGATCGGCACCGTGGCCGGCCCGCACCCGTACCCGGCGATGGTGCGCGACTTCCAGTCGATCATCGGCAAGGAAACCCGCGAGCAGCTGCAGGCCAAGGAAGGGCGCCTGCCCGACAGCCTGATCGCCTGCGTGGGTGGTGGCTCCAACGCCATGGGCCTGTTCCATGACTTCCTCGATGACGCCAGTGTGCAGATCATCGGCGTCGAGGCCGGCGGCCACGGGGTCGACACCGACAAGCACGCAGCGAGCCTCAACGGCGGCGTGCCCGGCGTGCTGCACGGCAACCGCACCTACCTGCTGCAGGACGCCGATGGCCAGATCACCGACGCCCACTCGATTTCCGCCGGCCTGGACTACCCCGGCATCGGCCCGGAGCACGCCTACCTGCACGAAGTGAAGCGCGTCGAGTACGTGAGCATCACCGACGACGAGGCGCTGGATGCGTTCCACGCTACCTGCCGCCTGGAAGGCATCATCCCGGCGCTGGAAACCTCCCACGCGCTGGCAGAAGCCATCAAGCGTGCGCCCACCCTGCCCAGGGACCACCTGATGGTGGTGTGCCTTTCGGGGCGTGGCGACAAGGACATGCAAACCGTAATGAGCCACATGGCCGCGCAGGAGAAGCAGGCATGAGCCGTCTTGAACAACGTTTTGCCGACCTCAAGCGCGAGGGTCGCGCTGCCCTGGTGACCTTCGTGACCGCCGGTGACCCGGGCTACGACGCTTCGCTGGCGATCCTCAAGGGCCTGCCGGCTGCGGGTGCCGACGTGATCGAGCTGGGCATGCCGTTCACCGACCCGATGGCCGACGGCGTGGCCATCCAGCTGGCCACCCTGCGTGCGCTGGAGGCCGGGCAGACCCTAGCCAAAACCCTGCAGATGGTGCGCGAGTTCCGCACCGGCAATGCCACCACGCCGATCGTGCTGATGGGTTACTACAACCCGATCCACCGCTTCGGCGTGGAGAAGTTCGTGGCCGAGGCCAGGGATGCGGGCGTGGACGGCCTGATCATCGTCGACCTGCCGCCGGAGCACGACGCCGAGCTGGCCACCCCGGCCCAGGCCGCGGGCATCGACTTTATCCGCCTGACCACCCCGACCACCGATGACGCGCGCCTGCCACGCGTGCTGGAGCGCAGTTCGGGCTTTGTGTACTACGTGTCGGTAGCCGGCGTGACCGGCGCAGGCTCGGCGACCAGCGATCAGGTAAGCGGCGCCATCGAGCGCCTGCGCCGCCACACCGACCTGCCGATCAGCGTGGGCTTCGGCATTCGCACGCCTGAACAGGCGGCAGCCATTGCGCGGCTGGCCGATGGTGTGGTCGTGGGTTCGGCGCTGGTGGACAAGGTGGCCAACGCCAGTACGGGCGAGCAGGCGGTAAGCGATGTGCTGGCGCTGTGTTCGGCGCTGGCCGAAGGTGTGCGCGGCGCGCGCAAAGGCTGATACCGCGTCGCCTCTTTCGCCGCCGCTTCAGGCCCCTTCGAACATCGAAAGATCCAGCGGCCGCACGGCCCCCATCCAGATCGCATGGTCCCGATGATCGGCCAGCTCATCGCCGGTCAGCGGATGCAGAAACACCACCAGCCCCTTGCGGTACAACGCCAGCCACGGCAGCACCACGCCCACCATCTCCGGCCCGAATGCCAGCTGGCAGCTCCAGTCCGGGTGCGGCCCCACCGGTTTCTGATGCATGCGCCCCATGCTCACGCCAAACAGCGTGGCGGCTTCCTCGCACAGCGCCCGCGCCTGCTCCATCGTACCGGCGTCGTAATACACATGGGCGTGATACCCCTTTATCCGTTGCACGCTGCCTCCTGAATTCGACCGAACCCCCAGGTGCTCCCGCAGGTCCAAAGGCCATCAGGATACCCCCGGAGCGCTATCGTGAAAAACGCCGAAACACCTGTCTTCAAACTGATCCTGCTCGGCGGCCAGTGCACCCTGGGTGATGCGCTGGTAAGCGAACTGCTGCAGCGCCAGCACGAGGTGACCCTGATCCTCGACGACCTCAACCAGCCCCAGGCGCGCCCCGGCCTGCACGTCAAGAACGGCGGCCTGGCCAGCGCAGACCAGGCCGAACAGAGCATCGCCGGCGGCTCGGCCGTGGTGTGCCTGCTCGACGGCCTGGCGCCCGGCGACTTCTCGCGGCAGGGGCTGATGACCCAGGCCCTGCTCGCGGGCATGGCCCGCACGCCCCTGCGTCGCATCGTGCTGGTGGGCCAGTTTGGCGGCGGCGCGGCGCCGCTGGCGGAGTTGTTGCAGGCCGGTGGCCTGCGCTGGACGTTGGTCAACACGCCACTGAGCGAGCACCCGGACAGCCTGGCAGGCATCGCTGCGGGCATTGCCGACCTGCTGGACCTGAACCTGCATGTTGGCGAACAGGTGAATTTCATCGAGGCCCCCTGACTTGCACCGGGCCGCCATAGCCTGCACCCTGAGCCTTCACCGCACTGCATAGAGAGCTTCATGGCCTGGCTAGAGCGCCACCGTCTGTTTCCCTTTCTCGCCTGGTTGCCTCGGCAAACCCGTGCCAGCGTGCGGCGCGACCTGCTGGTGGGGCTCAGCGGGGCGATCCTGGCCCTGCCGCAGTCGATCGCCTATGCGCTGATCGCCGGCCTGCCCGCCGAGTACGGGCTGTACGCGGCCATCGTGCCGGTGCTGATCGCGTGCCTGTGGGGCTCGTCGTGGCACCTGATCTGCGGGCCCACCGCCGCCATTTCCATCGTGCTCTACGCCAGCATCAGCCCCGTGGCGGTGCCCGGCAGCGACGACTACATCCGCCTGATCCTGCTGCTGACCTTCCTGGCCGGGGTGTTCCAGTGGCTGGTGGGCATGCTGCGCTTCGGCGCGCTGGTGAATTTCGTCTCGCACTCGGTGGTGCTCGGCTTCACCCTCGGCGCTGCAGTGGTGATCGCCCTGGGCCAGGTGCCGAACCTGCTGGGGCTCGACCTCGCCAGCCAGGCCACCGCCCTCAGAACCCTGCAAGGCCTGCTGCAGCATGCCGGCGACATCGACTGGCCATCGCTGCTGCTGGGGCTGGGCACCTTGCTGCTGGGGCTGTCGATCAAGCTCGCACGGCCGCGCTGGCCGGCGCTGTTGATCAGCCTTGCCGGCGCCAGCCTGCTGGTGTGGCTGTGGCCGGCACTGTTCGGCCATGTGGCGCTGGTGCCGGCGTTCATTGGCCGGCTGCCCCCGCTGAGCCCGCTGCCGCTGCTGGACCTGGAGCTGATCCTGCGCCTGCTGCCCAGTGCCGTGGCGGTGGGCATGCTGGGGCTGGTCACCAGCCTGTCGATTGCGCGCTCGCTGTCGATCCGCTCCGAACAGCTGATCGACGCCAACCAGGAGATCCGCGCCCAGGGCCTGTCCAACCTGGGCGGTGCATGGTTCTCCGGCTACCTGTCGTCGGGCTCGTTCACCCGTTCCGGGCTCAGCTATGAGGCCGGGGCGCAGTCACCGCTGGCGGGGGTGTTCTCGGCCCTGTGGGTGGCGCTGTTCGCCGTGGCGGGCGCCAGCCTGATCGCGCACATCCCGATCCCGGCGATGGCCGGCAGCATCCTGCTGATCTGCTGGGGGCTGGTGGATCACCGTGCGATTCGGGCGCTGTACCGGGTCAGCCGGCCGGAGTTTCTGGTGATGCTGCTGACCTGCGTCGCCACCTTGCTGCTGGAACTGCAGACGGCGATTTATGCCGGGGTGCTGGCGTCGCTGTTCTTCTACCTCAAGCGCACTTCGCAGCCACGGGTACAGCAGTCGCGCGAAGGCGAGGCGGATGTGCTGCGGGTGTTCGGCTCGATCTTCTTCGGCGCCAGCCATTATCTGCAGGTGCGCCTGCAGCGGTGCCAGGCACCGGTGGTGGTGATCGATGCGCGGCAGATCAACTTCATCGATTACTCGGGGGTGGAGATGCTGCACCAGGAGGCGCGGCGGCTGCGCCGGCAGGGGCGTCAGCTGGTGCTGCGGCGGGCGAGGGGGCAGGTGGTGGAGGAGTTGCAGAAGCTGGAAGGGGCGGCTGATTGCCCGGTCCAGTTTGAGGATTGAGTTGCGCCCTTCGCCGGCAAGGCCGGCGCCTACAGGGGCCGGCCTTGCCGGCGAAGGCAGCGCCGCGTTCTAGCCCCGCGCCAGCTGCCGGCGCAGCTCATCGAGCACCGGCCCGGTGTCCGGGCGCACCCCGCGCCAGATGAAGAACGCCTCCGCCGCCTGCTCAGCCAGCATTCCCAGCCCGTCCAGCACCTTGGCCGCACCGTGCTCGGTGGCCCAGCGACAGAACGGCGTGGGCTCCTTGGCATACATCATGTCGTAGCACACGGTCACGCCCGGTTCGATCAGGCTCGCGGCAATCGGCGGCATCTCGCCGGCCAGGCTCGCCGAGGTGGCGTTGATGATCAGGTCCACCGGCTCTTCCAGCCAGCTGAAGCCGCTGGCGGCCACCGGCCCCAGGTCGTCGAACTCGCGGGCCAGCTGCTCGGCCTTTTCTACCGTACGGTTGGCAATCACCAGCGACGCAGGCTCATGCGCCAGCAACGGCTCGAGCACCCCGCGCACCGCGCCGCCGGCCCCCAGCAGCAGGATGCGCTTGCCCTTGAGCTCGACCCCGGCATTCACCGTGAGGTCGCGCACCAGGCCGGCACCGTCGGTGTTGTCGCCCTGCAGGCTGCCGTCGGGCAGCCGGGTCAGCGTGTTCACCGCCCCGGCTCGCCAGGCGCGTGCGGTCAGGCCGTCACCCACCAGGCGGTAAGCTTCCTCCTTGAAGGGCACGGTGACGTTGGCGCCGCTGCCCTGCTTGAAGAAGCCCAGCGCGCACATGCTGAAGTCGTCCAGCGGCGCCAGCAGGGTGTTGTACTCCAGCTGCTGGCCGGTCTGGTCGGCGAACAGCCGGTGAATCAGCGGCGACTTGCTGTGGCCGATCGGGTTGCCGAATACAACGTACTGGTCCATGACGCGTTTCCTGAGTCCGCCCGGCGAATCGGGCACGTTATCCACAATGGGTTCAGTGAGCGGCCTTGTCCAGGCCCAGCCAGTCGCGGTCCTGCAGGAAGTACTCGGTCAGGCGTGCTTCTTCGCTGCCCGGCGCAGCCTTCCAGTCATAGCCCCAGCGCACCTGCGGCGGCAGCGACATCAGGATCGACTCGGTACGGCCGCCCGATTGCAGGCCGAACAGGGTGCCACGGTCGTACACCAGGTTGAATTCCACGTAGCGCCCGCGGCGGAACTCCTGGAATTCACGCTGCTGGGCGGTGTACGGCTGCGCCTTGCGCCGTTGCACGATGGGCAGGTAGGCCTCGACGTAGGCATCGCCAATGGCGCGGATGAAGGCGAAGCAGGTGTCGAAGTCCCACTCGTTCAGGTCGTCGAAGAACAAGCCGCCGATGCCCCGCGGCTCGCCCCGGTGCTTGAGGTGGAAGTAGCGGTCGCACCAGGCCTTGTAGCGCGGGTACACATCGGCGCCGAACGGTGCGCAGGCCTGCTCGGCCACGCGGTGCCAGTGGATGCAGTCTTCTTCGTGGGCGTAGTAGGGCGTGAGGTCGAAGCCGCCGCCGAACCACCATACCGCCTCTTCACCTTCCTTCTCGGCAATGAAGAAGCGCACGTTGGCGTGGGAGGTCGGTACATGGGGGTTGTGCGGATGGATCACCAGCGACACCCCCAGCGCCTCGAAACCACGGCCAGCAAGTTCGGGGCGGTGCGCGCTGGCAGACGGCGGCAGGCCGCTGCCGAACACGTGCGAAAAGTTGACCCCGCCTTTTTCGATGACATTGCCTTCGCCGATCACCCGCGTGCGCCCACCGCCACCGGCTTCGCGTACCCAGGCGTCCTCGACGAAGCGGGCGCCGCCGTCTTCGCTTTCCAGGGCGGCGCAAATCCGGTCTTGCAGGTCGAGCAGGTAGGCCTTCACGGCCTCGGTGCGGGTAGTCATCAGGTCACCTTGGAAACGGGCTAGGGCCGGGCCAGGCGGGGGCCGGCGCTGAATTCGGCGCGTAGCATACCACCGGCGGCAGGCCACCCGCAGTTGACGGCGATCAAGCAAAGGCGTCCGATAGGGGTTTTCCCGGATCCAGCAGGAGAGTGCAGATGGCCAAGCGTATCCAGTTCAGCCAGCATGGCGGCCCCGAGGTATTGACCCTGGTCGACTTCGAACCCGCCGCGCCCGGCCCGCAACAGGTCCGCGTGCGCAACCACGCCATTGGTCTGAACTTCATCGACACCTATTTCCGCAGCGGGCTGTACGCGCCGCCGGCACTGCCCTCGGGCCTGGGCACCGAAGCTGCCGGCGTGGTCGAGGCGGTGGGCGAGGGCGTGACGCGGATCAAGGTGGGCGATCGGGTGGCCTACGCTGGCGGTCCGCTGGGTGCCTACAGCGAGGTGCACACGCTGCCTGAAGCAAACCTGGTGAAGCTGCCCGAGAGCATCAGCTTCGAGCAGGCCGCCGCGGTGATTCTCAAGGGCCTGACCGTGCAGTACCTGCTGCGCCAGACCTACGCGCTGCAGGCCGGCCAGACGGTGCTGTTCCATGCCGCCGCCGGTGGGGTGGGTTCGCTGGCCTGCCAGTGGGCCAAGGCCCTGGGCGTGAAGCTGATCGGTACCGTGAGCTCGCCGGAGAAGGCGGCGCGGGCCAAGGCCCTGGGTGCATGGGAAACCATCGACTACAGCCGTGAAGACGTGGCGCAACGCGTGCTGGAGCTGACCGGCGGCAAGAAGTGCCCGGTGGTGTACGACGGCGTGGGCCAGGACACCTGGCTGACCTCGCTGGACTGCCTGGCGCCGCGCGGGCTGATGGTGAGCTTCGGCAATGCGTCGGGCGCGGTGAGCGGAGTCAATCTGGGGATCCTGGCGCAGAAGGGCTCGCTGTATGTGACCCGGCCGACGCTGGCCAGCTATGCCAACAATGCCGAGAACACCCAGGCGATGGCCGACGAGCTGTTCGAAATGATCGCCAGCGGCAAGCTGGCTGTGGATATCCAGCAGCGCTATCCGCTGGCCGAGGCGGCCAAGGCTCAGGCAGAGTTGTCGGCGCGGCGGACGGTTGGGTCTACGGTACTGCTGCCCTGAATCGGCGCTGAATGCTTCGCCGGCAAGGCCGGCTCCTACAGACGTTGGCGCGCCTGTAGGAGCCGGCCTTGCCGGCGAATGGGGTCACCCCGCTCTGACGACCTGCCCCGTGGCCAGGTCGCGAATCACGCTCGGGTTGCGCCGCCCGCCCAGGCTGCCGCCCAGGATCACATCCAGCTGCCCGTGGAAGTACTGTTCCACGCGCAGGCGCGAGCGCGCTGCCGGCCGGCCCTGCGGGTTGGCCGAGGTCGACACCAGCGGGCCCACCAGCGAACACAGGTCGCGCACCACCGGGTGGTCGCTGACCCGCAGCGCCACGGTGTCATGCACGCCGGTGATCCATTCCGGCAACATGCCCTGGTGCGGCACCAGCCAGGTATTGGGCCCCGGCCAGGTGCTGGCCATGCGGTCCAGCCACAGCTCGGGGAAGTCCTCGAACAAGAAGTCGAACTGGCGGATGTTGTCCGCAATCAGGATCAGCCCCTTGTTCACCGAGCGGGACTTGAGCGCCAGCAGGCGGTCCACCGCCTCCTCGTTCCACGGGTCACAGCCCAGGCCCCAGACCGCCTCGGTCGGATAGGCCAGTACCGCACCCGCCCGAATTTCCCGCGCGGCTTGTTGCACACGCCAACTGTTCACCATCGTTGTCACTCCGCGTTCAAAGGCTGGTACGCAGTGTACTTAGCCCGGCCGGGCAAACCAACGCCCCGCGTCACTGCACACACGCCCGTCCAGCTCCAGTTGGGTGAGCGTGGCCAGCACCTGGGGCAGGGCCTGACCGCTGGCCAGCGCCAACGCCTCGGTGGTGTGCGGCGCCGCCAGCAGCAACCCCAGCAGCGGGTGCACCACCGGCTCGGGGGCGGCCGACGGAAGGTTCTGCCAGCCACGCAAACTTTCCAGAATCTGCTCTATGCTCTCCACCAGCATCGCGCCATCATGTATCAATTGATGGCAGCCCCTGGCCCCCGGATGGTAGATGGAGCCAGGAATCGCGTACACCTCGCGCCCCTGTTCGGCCGCCAGGCGCGCGGTGATCAGCGAACCGCTGGCCAGGCTGGCCTCCACCACCAGCACGCCGAGCGACAGCCCGCTGATGATGCGATTGCGCCGCGGGAAGTTGGCCGCCACCGGTCCGGCATCCAGCGGGAACTCCGAGACCACTGCGCTACCGCGCTCGGCCATGGCCTGCGCGAGAGCATGATGTCGCTGTGGATAAAGTTTTTGCAGGCCGGTGCCGAGCACGCCGATAGTGCGTCCGCCAGCATCCATTGCAGCCTGGTGAGCGGCACCGTCGACCCCCAGCGCCAGGCCGCTGGTAATCACGAAACCGGCCTGGGCCAGTTGCCTGGAAAACGCGGCCGCGGTGTCCAGGGCCGGGCGTGAAGCGCGCCGGCTGCCGACGATGGCCAGCTGCGGCTGCTCCAGAATCGTCGGGTCGCCGGCAATGAACAGAAGGGGCGGGGCATCGCAAAGCTCGGCCAGCAAGCCAGGGTAGGTGGGGGCGTCCCACATCAGCAAATGCTGCCCGGGCCGCTCTAGCCAGGCCATTGCAGCCGCTGCACCGGCGTAAGCCTCGGCACTGTGGCGGGCCGTTATGCTGGCCGGGCTGCGGCCCAGCGCCCGCCATTGTGTGGCGGGCGCATCAAGCGCGGCGGCCGCGCTGCCAAAGGCTTCCAGCAGCAGGCCAAAGCCCTTTGGCCCGATATCGGGAAGGCGGTGCAGGCGCAGACGTGCCTCGAGTTCAACCGGCGAGCACGCCGCAACAGGCGGGAGGGGCATCGGATCATCCTTGATCGAAGGCGGGTCAGCCACGCGTGAAAACCTGTGGATAACTCTGTTGATAATAGTTTGACAACTCGCCGCCCGGTGCGGGCCGCCAGTCGCCTTCAAAACCCTAGCCGACCTTGAGAAGGGTGCCGAACGCGCCGAATACCTTTATTATGTGCATTCATGTTTGCAACCCATCGCACAGTGCAGCTCATACGCTTATGGCCATCTTGAACATCCTCGAATTCCCGGACCCGCGCCTGCGCACCATCGCCAAACCGGTGACGGAAGTGGACGACAGCATCCGTCAGTTGATCGATGACATGTTTGAAACCATGTACGAAGCCCCTGGCATCGGCCTGGCCGCCACCCAGATCAACGTGCACAAGCGCGTGGTGGTCATGGACCTGAGCGAAGACCGCAGCGAACCGCGGGTCTTCATCAACCCCGAGCTGGAAATGCTCACCGACGACATGGACCAGTACCAGGAAGGCTGCCTGTCGGTACCCGGCTTCTACGAGAACGTCGACCGCCCGGTGAAGGTCAGGGTCAAGGCCCTGGATCGCGACGGCAAGCCCTTCGAACTGATCGCCGAAGGCCTGCTGGCCGTGTGCATCCAGCACGAATGCGACCACCTCAACGGCAAGCTGTTCGTCGACTACCTGTCGAACCTCAAGCGCGACCGCATCAAGAAGAAACTGGAAAAGCAGCACCGCCAGAACGCTTGATCCCTCATTCCAGAAGGCTTGCTCCGGCAAGCCTTTTTCTTTTTAAGCGAGAACTGCATGCGCATCGTCTTCGCGGGCACCCCCGAGTTTGCCGCCGAACACCTCAAGGCCCTGCTGGCCAGCCCCCATGAAATCGTCGCGGTCTACACCCAGCCAGACCGCCCGGCCGGCCGTGGCCAGAAGCTGATGCCCAGCCCGGTCAAGCAGCTGGCTGTGGATAACGCCATCCCGGTGCTGCAACCGCCGACGCTGCGCAGCCCCGAGGCGCAGGCCGAGCTGGCCGCACTCAAGCCCGACCTGATGGTGGTGGTGGCCTACGGCCTGATCCTGCCCCAGGCGGTGCTGGATATTCCGCGCCTGGGCTGCATCAACAGCCACGCCTCGTTGCTGCCACGCTGGCGCGGCGCCGCGCCGATCCAGCGCGCGGTGCAGGCCGGCGACGCCGAAAGCGGCGTGACGGTCATGCGCATGGAGGCCGGCCTGGACACCGGGCCGATGCTGCTCAAGGTCTGCACCCCGATCAGCGCCAGCGACACCGGCGGCAGCCTGCACGATCGCCTGGCCGAACTGGGCCCGCCTGCGGTGCTGCAGGCCATCGACGGCCTGGGCGCGGGCACCCTGCACGGCGAAGTGCAGGACGACGCGCTGGCCACGTATGCCCACAAGCTGAACAAGGACGAGGCGCGTCTGGACTGGTCGCGCCCCGCCGAGGAACTGGAGCGCCTGATCCGCGCCTTCAACCCGTGGCCGATCTGCCACAGCACCCTGGGCGGCGAAACCCTCAAGGTGCTGGGTGCGCGCCTGGCCGATGGCAAGGGCACGCCGGGCGAGATCCTGTCTGCCAGCAAGGACGGCCTGATCGTGGCCTGCGGCGAGCAGGCGCTGTGCCTGACCCGCCTGCAACTGCCCGGCGGCAAGGCGCTGAACTTCAGCGACCTGTACAACAGCCGCCGCGAAAAATTCGCCAGCGGCACGGTGCTGGGCCAATGAACCCGCGTCTGGCCGCCGCCCGCGCCCTGGCCGCCGTGCTCAGCGGCAAGGCCTCGCTCAACAGTTCGCTGCCCGCCCAGCTGGACAAGGTCGAGGCCCGCGATCGCGGCCTCACCCAGGACCTGGCCTTCGGTACCGCACGCTGGCAGCCACGCCTGTCGGCACTGGCCGAGCGCCTGCTGCAAAAGCCGTTCAAGGCCGCCGACGCGGATGTCGAGGCGTTGCTGCTGGTGGGCCTCTACCAGCTGCTGTACACCCGCGTGCCGGCCCACGCCGCCATCGGCGAAACGGTCGGGTGCGCCGACAAGCTGAAAAAGCCCTGGGCCAAGGCCCTGCTCAATGCCGTGCTGCGCCGCGCCCAGCGCGAGAGCAGCGAGATGCTTGCCGAACTCGAACGCGACCCGGTGGTGCGCACCGCGCACCCGCGCTGGCTGCAGAAGTCGCTCAAGGCGTTCTGGCCCGAGCAGTGGGAAGCCATCTGCGCCGCCAACAATGCCCACCCGCCGATGATCCTGCGGGTCAACCGCCGCCACCACAGCCGCGATGCCTACCTGGGCCTGCTGCGCGAAGCCGGCATCGATGCCGCGCCGTGCACGTACAGCCGTGACGGTATCCTGCTCGCCGAGGCCTGCGACGTGCGCGGTTTGCCGGGCTTCGAACAGGGCTGGATCAGCGTGCAGGACGAAGCCGCGCAGCTGGCCGCCGACCTGCTCGACCTGGCGCCCGGCCAGCGCGTGCTCGACGCCTGCTGCGCCCCCGGCGGCAAGACCTGCCACCTGCTCGAGGCGCATGCCGGGCTGGAGGCGGTGGTGGCCATCGACCTGGAAGCCAAACGCCTGACCCGCGTGCGTGAAAACCTCGACCGCCTGGGCCTGGATGCCCAGTTGATCGCCTGCGATGCCCGCGACACCGCCAGCTGGTGGGACGGCAAGACCTTCCAGCGCATCCTGCTGGACGCCCCTTGCTCGGCCACCGGTGTGATCCGTCGCCACCCGGACATCAAGCTGACCCGCCAGGCCGATGACATCGCTGCCCTGGCCAGCCTGCAGGGCGAGCTGCTCGACGCGCTGTGGCCAACCCTCGAAGTGGGCGGCATCCTGCTCTACGCCACCTGCTCGACCCTGCCGACCGAGAACACCGAAGTGATCGAGGCGTTCCTGGCCCGCACGCCGGGCGCGCGCGAGCTGGACCTGGCCACCGAGGCCGGCATCCGCCAGCCCCATGGCCGGCAGTTGCTGGCGCAGGAAGGCGGCCACGATGGCTTCTACTATGCCAAGCTGATCAAGATCGCCGCCGTTCGCGGACACTAACCAGCACAAGGGAGAGCGGATGAAGATCATCATCCTGGGCGCGGGGCAGGTCGGCGGCACGCTGGCCGAGCACCTGGCCAGCGAAGCCAACGACATCACCGTGGTCGACACCGATGGCGACCGCCTGCGCGATCTGGGCGATCGCCTCGACATCCGCACCGTGCAGGGCCGCGCCTCGCTGCCGACGGTGCTGCGCCAGGCCGGTGCGGATGATGCCGACATGCTGGTGGCGGTGACCAACAGCGACGAGACCAACATGGTCGCCTGCCAGGTGGCCTACACCCTGTTCCACACCCCGACCAAGATTGCCCGGGTTCGCGAGTCGGCCTACCTGACCCGCAGCGGCCTGTTCAACAACGAGGCGATCCCGGTCGACGTGCTGATCAGCCCCGAACAGGTGGTCACCCACTACATCAAGCGCCTGATCGAGCACCCCGGCGCCCTGCAGGTGATCGACTTCGCCGAGGGCAAGGTCCAGCTGGTGGCGGTCAAGGCCTACTACGGCGGCCCGCTGGTGGGCCAGCAGCTGCGCCAGATCCGCGAGCACATGCCCAACGTGGACACCCGCGTGGCGGCGATCTTCCGTCGCGACCGGCCGATCAAGCCACAGGGCGACACGGTGATCGAGGCCGACGACGAGGTGTTCTTCATCGCCGCCAAGAACCACATCCGCGCAGTGATGGGCGAGCTGCGCCGCATCGACGAAACCAACAAGCGCGTGGTGATTGCCGGCGGCGGGCAGATCGGCGAACGCCTGGCCGAGGCCATCGAGAGCCGCTACCAGGTCAAGATCATCGAGATGAACGCGGCGCGTTGCCGTTACCTGTCCGACACCCTCGACAGCACGGTGGTGCTGCAGGGCAGCGCCTCGGACCGCGACCTGATGCTGGAAGAGAACATCGCCGACGCCGACATCTTCCTGGCCCTGACCAACGATGACGAAGCCAACATCATGTCCTCGCTGCTGGCCAAGCGCCTGGGCGCGAAGAAGGTGATGACCATCATCAACAACCCGGCCTATGTCGACCTGGTGCAGGGCGGCGAGATCGACATCGCCATCAGCCCGCAGCAGGCCACCATCGGCACCTTGCTGGCCCACGTGCGCCGCGGCGACATCGTCAGCGTGCACTCGCTGCGCCGTGGCGCGGCCGAAGCCATCGAGGCCATTGCCCACGGCGATTCGAAGTCGAGCAAGGTGATCGGCAAGGCCATCGAGGACATCGCGCTGCCGCCGGGCACCACCATCGGTGCGATCATCCGCGACGAGCAGGTGCTGATCGCCCACGACGACACGGTGATCGAGTCCGGCGACCACGTGATCCTGTTCGTTGTGGATAAAAAGTACATCCGCGACGTGGAGAAGCTGTTCCACGTGGGCCTGAGCTTCTTCTAGGGAGAAACCGGAATGCGCGAATCACTGGAAAAGATGCTGGCCAAGGGTGTGGATAACTCGCTGCTACGCTTCGGCCTGGGCAAGGCCTGGCTGGATGAGGGCAACGGCGCAGAGGCCGCGCTGCACCTGCGCCGCTGCGTGGAGTTCGACCCCAAGTACTCGGCGGCGTGGAAGCTGCTGGGCAAGGCGTATCAGGTGCAGGGCGACGTGGCCGGCGCGCGCCAGGCCTGGACCGAAGGGCTGGCTGCAGCGCAGGCGCATGGGGACAAGCAGGCGGAGAAGGAGATGACGGTGTTTCTCAGGAAGCTCGACAAGGCCTGAGCGCGCGTCGCTTCATTCGCCGGCAAGGCCGGCTCCTACGCAAATCGCCTGTAGGAGCCGGCCTTGCCGGCGAAGGGGCGCTCAGTACCAGCGCGTCTCGCCCGGCGGGCGCTTCTTGAAGCGCTTCATGCTCCACATGTACTGGCTTGGATACGCCCGCACATAACGCTCCACCACCTTGCTCATGGCCGCCGCCGAGGTCTCCACGTCGGTGCTGTACATCGCATCCGGCGCCGCTTCCAGGATCACCTTGAAGCCCGAACCGTCCGGCAGGCGCAACGCATGCAGGAACACCCCCACCGCCTTGCCACCGGCCAGCATGTTCGGCACGAACTTGCTGGTCAGTGCCTTGGTGGCAAAGAACGGCACGAACACCCCCGCCGATTCCGCCGGCTCCGGGTCGGCCGGAATGCCCACCTGGCCGCCCTTGCGCACTTCCTTGATGATGCTGAGGATGCCTTCCTTGGTCGACGCCGCCACGCGGTTGCCCAGTTGCACGCGCTGTTCGCGCAGCAGGTCATCCACCGCCTTGAGCTTGGGCGGGCGGTAGAAGATGATCGGCTTGCACTGGCTGCAATAGAAGTGGTTGAGCACTTCCCAGTTGCCCAGGTGGCTGGTGATGCCCACCACGCCCTTGCCCGACGCCAGTGCCTCGTGCAGCACCTCCAGGCCCTCGACCTCGCGCACCAGGTCGATGGAGCGCTGCGCCGGCCAGATCCACGCACAGGCGCTTTCGGTGAACGACTTGCCGATGTCCATCAGCGTGCGGCCCACAAGGCGCTCGCGTTCGGCCGGGTCCATCTCGGGAAAACACTTGGCCAGGTTGATGCGCACCACGTTGCGCGAGCTGTTGGGCACCTTCCACATGATCCAGCCGATGGCCGCGCCAACCCGCTGCACCGCGCCCCAGGGCAACTTGGCAAACAATCGCAACGCCCCGACCATCAAGGCGCCCTTGAACTTATCCACAGGCAGGTTCCTCCTTCTGCAAGCCGCGCATTGTAACCGTCAGCGGCGCAGGGCGGCGTAACGATCGCAATCGGTGGTGTGATCCATGACCATGCCAGTGGCCTGCATGAAGGCATAGCAGATGGTCGGCCCGACAAAGGTGAAGCCGGCCTTCTTCAGGGCCTTGCTCATGGCCGTGGCCTCGTCGGTCACCGCCGGCACCTCGTTGCGCTGGCTGAAATGATTGATTTTCGGCACCCCGCCGACGAACGACCAGAGCCACTGCGCCGGCTCGTCCAGCGCCAGCCAGGCCCTGGCGTTGCGCCGCGCGGCGTTGAGCTTGAGGCGGTTGCGGATGATGCCGGGGTCGAGCATGCGCTCCTCGATCTCGGCATCGGTCATCTGCGCCAGGCGCTGCGGGTCGAAGCCGAACAGCACCTCACGGTAGCGCTCGCGCTTCTTCAGCACCGTGATCCACGACAACCCGGCCTGAAAGCCTTCGAGCAGCAGCATTTCGAACAGCGCGCCAGGCTCGCGCTGGGGCGTGCCCCACTCGCTGTCGTGGTACGCCTGGTACAACGGATCATCGGTACACCAAAAGCAGCGTGGCATAAGGCTCCAAGGGTAGAGGCGGGGGCGAATCGGGTTATACTCCCGCTCTTTATATTCGCAGCCCTGGAAAAGGTGAATTTCGTGAGCCAGCCTACGCCAGCCGTGCGTACCTTCCAAGACCTGATCCTCGCCCTGCAGCAGTACTGGGCCGAGCAAGGTTGTGTGGTACTTCAGCCCTACGATATGGAAGTAGGCGCCGGCACTTTTCATACCGCCACCTTCCTGCGCGCCATCGGCCCGGAAACCTGGAACGCCGCTTATGTGCAGCCCAGTCGTCGCCCGACTGACGGCCGCTACGGCGAAAACCCCAACCGCCTGCAGCACTACTATCAGTTCCAGGTGGTCCTGAAGCCGAACCCGGACAACTTTCAGGAACTGTACCTGGGCTCGCTCAAGCACGTGGGCCTGGACCCGCTGGTGCACGACATCCGCTTCGTCGAAGACAACTGGGAGTCGCCGACCCTGGGCGCCTGGGGCCTGGGCTGGGAAGTCTGGCTCAACGGTATGGAAGTGACCCAGTTCACCTACTTCCAGCAGGCCGGCGGCATCGAGTGCTACCCGGTCACCGGCGAGATCACCTACGGTCTGGAGCGCCTGGCCATGTACCTGCAGGGCGTGGACTCGGTCTACGACCTGGTATGGGCCGACGGCCCGTTCGGCAAGGTGACCTACGGCGACGTGTTCCACCAGAACGAGGTGGAGCAGTCCACCTACAACTTCGAGCACGCCAACGTCGACAAGCTGTTCGAACTGTTCGACTTCTACGAGAGCGAAGCCAAGCGCCTGATCGAACTGGACCAGCCGCTGCCGCTGCCAAGCTATGAAATGGTGCTCAAGGCCTCGCACACCTTCAACCTGCTGGATGCACGCCGCGCCATCTCGGTGACCGCGCGTCAGCAGTACATCCTGCGCGTGCGCACCCTGGCGCGTGCCGTGGCCCAGGCCTACCTGCTGGCCCGTGCCAAGCTGGGCTTCCCGATGGCGACCCCGGACCTGCGTGACGAAGTATTGGCCAAGCTGGAGGCTGCACAATGAGTGCTCAAGATTTCCTGGTAGAACTGGGCACCGAAGAGCTGCCACCCAAGGCCCTGAACACCCTGGCCGAAGCCTTCCTGGCCGGCATCGACAAGGGCCTGCAAGCGGCCGGCCTGAGCTTCGAGAGCAAGACCGTGTACGCCGCGCCACGTCGCCTGGCGGTGCTGATCACCGCCCTGGCCACCCAGCAGCCGGACCGCAGCGTCAACCTCGACGGACCGCCACGCCAGGCCGCGTTCGACGCCGACGGCAACCCGACCCAGGCCGCCCTGGGTTTTGCCAAGAAGTGCGGCGTGGACCTCAGTGAAATCGACCAGAGCGGGCCGAAGCTGCGCTACAGCCAGAACATCGTCGGCAAGCCGACCGCCAGCCTGCTGCCGACCATCGTCGAAGACTCGCTCAACGACCTGCCGATTCCCAAGCGCATGCGCTGGGGTGCACGCAAGGAAGAGTTCGTGCGTCCGACCCAGTGGCTGGTGATGCTGCTCGGTGACCAGGTCATCGATTGCACCATCCTCGCCCAGAAGGCCGGCCGCGACTCGCGTGGCCACCGCTTCCACCACCCTGAAGCCGTGCGCATCACCTCGCCTGCCAACTACCTGGCCGACCTGCGCGCTGCCTATGTGCTGGCCGACGCCAACGAGCGCCGCGAGCTGATCAGCAAACGCACCGCCGAACTGGCCACCCTGCAGGAAGGCACCGCGATAGTGCCGCCGGCCCTGCTCGACGAAGTGACCGCGCTGGTCGAATGGCCGGTGCCGCTGGTGTGCTCGTTCGAGGAGCGTTTCCTCGAGGTGCCGCAGGAAGCCCTGATCACCACCATGCAGGACAACCAGAAGTACTTCTGCCTGCTGGACGTGGACGGCAAGCTGCTGCCGCGCTTCATCACCGTGGCCAACATCGAGAGCCGCGATCCGAAGCAGATCATCGAAGGCAACGAGAAGGTCGTGCGCCCGCGCCTGACCGACGCCGAGTTCTTCTTCAAGCAGGACAAGAAGCAGAAGCTCGAAAGCTTCAACGAGCGCCTGCAGAACGTGGTGTTCCAGGCACAGCTGGGCAGCGTGTTCGACAAGGCCGAGCGCGTGGCCAAGCTGGCTGCCTTCATTGCCCAGCGCATCGGCGGCGACGCCCAGCGCGCGGCGCGTGCCGGCCTGCTGTCCAAGTGCGACCTGGCCACCGAGATGGTTGGCGAGTTCCCTGAAATGCAGGGCGTTGCCGGCTACTACTACGCCCTCAACGACGGCGAGCCCGAAGACGTCGCCCTGGCCCTGAACGAGCAGTACATGCCGCGCGGTGCCGGTGCCGAACTGCCCTCGACCCTGACCGGTGCGGCCGTGGCCATCGCCGACAAGCTCGACACCCTGGTCGGCATCTTCGGCATCGGCATGCTGCCAACCGGCAGCAAGGACCCCTATGCCCTGCGCCGCGCCGCCCTGGGCGTGCTGCGTATCCTGATCGAGAAGCAGCTGGACCTGGACCTGAACGAGGCGGTGAACGTCGCCGTCGCCCAGTTCGGTGCCAAGGTCAAGGCTGCCGGCCTGAGCGAGCAGGTGCTGGAATTCGTCTTCGACCGCCTGCGTGCGCGTTACGAAGATGAAGGCATCGACGTGGCCACCTACCTCTCGGTACGTGCGCTCAAGCCAGGCTCGGCACTGGACTTCGACCAGCGCGTGCAAGCCGTGCAGGCGTTCCGCAAGCTGCCGGAAGCCGCAGCCCTGGCTGCGGTGAACAAGCGTGTGTCCAACCTGCTGAGCAAGGCCGAAGGTTCGGTGGCTACCTCGGTAGAGCCCAAGTACTTCGACAACGCCAACGAGTTCTCGCTGTACTCGGCCATTCAACAGGCCGATCAGGCGGTACAACCGATGGCCGCTGCGCGTCAGTACAGCGAGTCGCTGGCGCGCCTGGCCGCGCTGCGCGAGCCGGTGGATGCGTTCTTCGAGGCGGTGATGGTCAACGCCGACGACGCCAACGTGCGAGCCAACCGTTATGCCCTGCTCAGCCGCCTGCGCGGCCTGTTCCTGGGCGTGGCCGACATCTCGCTGCTGGGGTAGGACGTGAAGCTGCTGATTCTCGATCGGGACGGGGTGATCAACCAGGACTCCGACGCCTACATCAAGTCGCTGGACGAGTGGATTCCCATCCCGGGTTCGATCGAGGCCATTGCGCAGCTGAGCAAGGCCGGCTGGACGGTGGCGGTGGCCACCAACCAGTCGGGCATCGCCCGTGGCTATTACAGCCTGGCCACCCTCGACGCCATGCACGCGCGCCTGCGCGAGCTGGTGGCGGCGCAGGGCGGCGAGGTGGGCCTGATCGTCTATTGCCCGCATGGCCCGGACGACGGCTGCGATTGCCGCAAGCCCAGGCCGGGCATGCTGCGCACCATTGCCAACCATTACGCGGTCGACCTGGCCGGGGTGTGGTTCGTGGGTGACAGCAAGGGTGACCTGGAAGCCGCGCGCGCCGTCGATGCACAACCGGTTCTGGTAATGACCGGCAAAGGCGAGCAGACCCTGAGCAAGGGCGTGCCCGAGGCAACGCTGATTTTCGATGACCTGGCGTCGATCGCCAGTGCACTTATCCACACACAGGCGGGTTAGCCCGCAACGGTACATTCCGCTATGTCGATCCTGCAGGCGATCAGAATTTTTCTTTTTTACCTGCTGCTGGGTACCAGCTCGTTGCTGTGGTGCACCCTGAGCTTCTTTATCGCGCCGTTCCTTTCGTTCCGCGCCCGTTACCGCTTCATCAATGTGTACTGGTGCCGTTTTGCGCTGGTGCTGGTGCGTGTTTTCCTGAACATTCGGGTGAACGTCACCGGGGCCGAGAACATTCCGGCGCAACCCTGCGTGATCCTCTCCAATCACCAGAGCACCTGGGAGACGTTTTTCCTCTCCGCCTATTTCCAGCCCTTGAGCCAGGTGCTCAAGCGCGAACTGCTGTACGTGCCGTTCTTCGGCTGGGCCATGGCCATGCTGCGGCCCATCGCCATCGACCGCGACAACCCCAAGGCTGCGCTCAAGCAGGTGGCCACCGAAGGCGACAAGCTGCTCAAGGACGGTGTGTGGGTGCTGATCTTCCCGGAGGGTACCCGCGTGCCGTTCGGCAAGATCGGCAAGTTCTCCCGTGGCGGTACCGCGCTGGCGGTTAATGCCAACCTGCCGGTGCTGCCGATCGCGCACAACGCCGGCAAGTACTGGCCCAAGGAAGGCTGGGGAAAGCGCGCCGGCACCATCGAGGTGGTGATCGGCGAGCCTATGTATGCCGAAGGCACCGGGCCACGCGCCATCGCAGCGCTCAACGACCGTGCGGCGGCATGGAACGAGCAGACCCAGCGCGACCTCGGTTCGCTGCCGGCGCACGCCCCCGACGACGCCCAGCCGGTGACCTGACCGTTCTGTGGATAACGTGTGCACAGTATTTGGATTTCTTTCAGAAAAATTCGCTAACCTTATGATTTAACTGCTTATTTCTCTGTATGACTGTTTTGCGAAAATCGTGCATAAGTTTTTTCGCGCGATAAAAAAACCGGCTTTTAGGCCGGTTTTTTTGTGGATTACTTAAGGCCCTTTCACACCTTGTCCAGGTCCACCTTGTTGGTCTCCGTCAGGCAGAAGATCCCCACCACCAGGCTCACCCCGGTAATCAGCACCGGGTACCACAGCCCGTAGAAGATATCCCCGGTATACACCACCAGCGCGAACGATACCGTCGGCAGGAAGCCGCCGAACCAGCCATTGCCGATGTGATACGGCAGCGACATCGAGGTGTAGCGGATGCGCGTGGGGAACAGCTCCACCATCACCGCCGCCAGCGGACCATAGGTCATGGTCGCGATCAGGATCATCACCACGATCAGCAGCACCACCATCGGCTGGTTCACGTTGGCCGGGTCTGCCTTGGCCGGGTAGCCAGCCTTTTCGATGGCCGCACGCATGGCCGCTTCGTCGAAGCCGTCGATACGCTGCTCGCCGATGGTCACCACCACCTCGGTGCCGGCAGGCATCGATTGCGAGCTGTACGGCAGGCCCTGCTTGACCAGGAAGGTCTTGACCTTGTCGCAGGTGCTGTCGAAACGTGCCTTGCCCACCGGGTCGAACTGGAAGGTGCAGCCCTGCGGATCGGCCATCACCACGATCGGCGCCTGGCGGCTGGCCGCGTCGATCTGCGGGTTGGCGTAGTGGCTCAGGCCCTTGAACAGCGGGAAGTACAGCACGGTGGCCAGCAGCAGGCCGAGCATCAGGATCGGCTTGCGCCCGATCCGGTCCGACAGCCAGCCGAAGAACACGAAGAACGGCGCGCCGATCACCACGCTGATGATCAGCAGGGTATTGGCCTGGGCCGGGTCCATCTTGAGCATCTGGGTCATGAAGAACAGCACGTAGAACTGCGCGGTGTAGAAGGTCACCGCCTGGCCGGCGTTGATGCTGAACAGTGCGGTGAGCACGATCTTGAGGTTGGCCCACGAGCCGAACGACTCACGAATCGGCGACTTGCTGGTCTTGCCCTGGGCCTTCATTTTCACGAAGGCCGGCGACTCGTGCATGCTCATGCGGATCCAGGTGGAGATACCCAGCAGCACGATCGACAGCAAAAACGGCAGGCGCCAGCCCCATACCTCGAACTGGTCGCCCGTGAGGTAACGGCTGCCCAGCACCACCAGCAGCGAAAGCAGCAGGCCGAGGGTAGCGGTGGACTGGATGAACCCGGTGTGAAAGCCGCGCTTGCCGGGCGGCGCGTGCTCGGCCACATAGGTGGCCGCGCCGCCGTATTCGCCGCCCAGGGCCAGGCCCTGGAGCATGCGCAGCACCACCAGGATGATCGGCGCGGCAATGCCGATGCTGGCGTAGTTGGGCAGCAGGCCCACCGCAAAGGTCGACAGGCCCATCAGCACGATGGTGACCAGGAAGGTGTATTTGCGCCCGATCATGTCGCCCAGGCGCCCGAACACCAGAGCGCCGAAGGGCCGTACCAGGAACCCGGCAGAGAACGCCATCAGCGCGAAGATGAACGCCGTGGTGTCGTTGACCCCGGCGAAGAACTGCTTGCTGATGACGACCGCCAGCGCCCCATAGAGAAAAAAGTCATACCACTCGAAAACCGTCCCGAGGGATGACGCGAAAATGATCTTGCGTTCTTCGCGGCGGCTGTTGCCCGCGGCTGCAGCGCCCTGCTGTTGAAGAGTGTCCGACATCGTGCTGTCCTCGGCCCTTGCGGGCACAGTGATTCTTGTTGTTGTTCCACTGTCGTCGCCGGCCGACTGCTGCCGACGTCACTGCACGCCGCCCTCAGGGCGTCGCTAACG
Organism: Pseudomonas sp. VE 267-6A; assembly: GCF_024126555.1. Lineage (NCBI taxonomy): Bacteria > Pseudomonadati > Pseudomonadota > Gammaproteobacteria > Pseudomonadales > Pseudomonadaceae > Pseudomonas > Pseudomonas sp. VE 267-6A. Next base: position 144,170 of record NZ_JAMYBY010000009.1, on the reverse strand, counting down.
CGGTCTTGCCACTGCTGTTGCTGGCTGCGGGTGCGGCCTTAAGAATCAGTTGCGCGGCCTTCTCGCCGATCATCAGGGTGGGTGAACAGGTATTGCCAGAGGTGATCTGCGGCATGATCGAGGCATCGGCGATGCGCAACCCCGCCACGCCATGCACGCGCAACTGTGCGTCCACCACATCCAGCGGGCCGTTGCCCATGCGGCAGGTACCTACCGGGTGGAAAATGGTTGTGCCGATCTGCCCGGCAGCCTGCTGCAACTGCTCCTCGGTATCGAGTGCTGCGCCTGGCAGGTATTCGACCGGTGCAAAAGCGGCGAGGGCAGGGGCCTGTACGATCTGTCGGGTAAGGCGGATGGCCTGGGCGGCGACGCGCAGGTCTTCAGGCTCGCTGAGGTAGTTGGGGTCGATGACCGGTGCATCGCCCGGGTTGGCCGAGCGGATATCCACACGCCCGCGGCTGAGCGGGCGCAGGTTGCACACCGAGGCGGTAAATGCGGCAAAGCGGTGCAGCGGCTCGCCGAAGCGGTCCAGCGACAGGGGCTGCACGTGGTACTGCAGGTTGGGCGTGGGCTGCTCGGGGTGCGAGCGCACGAACGCCCCCAGCTGGCTCGGCGCCATGGCCAACGGGCCGCTGCGGTCATACAGATAGCGCAGGCCCATGCCCAGCTTGCCCCAGTGGGTGTTGGCCACCTGGTTGAGGGTGCGCACGTTGCTGACCTTGTAGATCAGGCGCAGTTGCAGGTGATCCTGCAGGTTGCCGCCCACGCCGGGCAATTCGTGCAGTACCGGGATGCCTAGGCGTTCCAGCAATGGCCGCGGGCCGATGCCGGAGCGTTGAAGAATGCCCGGCGAACCCACCGCCCCGGCACACAGGATGATTTCGCGGCGGGCCTGGTAACGCTGTTCGCTGCCCTGCCAGCGCGCCTGAACGGCCGAAGCGCGACCATTGTCGAGCAGCACCTTGTCCACCTCGACGCCGGTCAGCACCGTCAGGTTGGGGCGGTGGCGCACGGGGCGCAGGAATGCCTTGGCCGCATTCCAGCGCACGCCGCTGCGCTGGTTGACCTGAAAGTATCCACAGCCCTGGTTATCCCCACCGTTGAAGTCGTCAATGCTGGCGATGCCGCTCTGGGCTGCCGCCTCGCGAAACGCATCGAGGATCGCCCACGAATAGCGCTGGCGTTCGACCCGCCATTCGCCAGCGTTGCCGTGCAGCTCGCTGGCGCCGCCAAAATGGTTTTCGCTGGCCTTGAACAGTGGCAGCACGTCATTCCAGGCCCACCCGGGATTGCCCTGTTCGGCCCAGTGATCGTAGTCGCGGGCCTGACCGCGCATGTAGATCATGCCGTTGATCGAGGAACACCCGCCCAGCACCTTGCCCCGTGGGTAGCCCAGGCTGCGACCGTCGAGCCCCGGTTGCGCTTCGGTCTTGAAGCACCAGTCGGTACGCGGGTTGCCAATGCAATAGAGGTAGCCCACCGGAATGTGGATCCAGGGGTAGTTGTCGCGACCGCCGGCTTCGAGCAGCAGCACGCGGCAGCCAGGGTCGGCAGACAGCCGATTGGCCAGTAGACAGCCGGCAGGGCCGGCACCGACTACCACGTAGTCGTAGGAATGATCGGCTGGTGCCATGAAGACCTCGCGCCTGATTTTTATTCTTGTCCAGGCCAGTGTTATTGATTATTTTCGAGTTGAACACGTTAGATTTCACGCAACGGCTGTGCGTTTTAGAACAACGCAAGTGAACCTCTGATTCACAAGGAAAAGCATGTTCGACTGGAATGACCTGCGGTTTTTTCTCGAGTTGCAGCGTAGCGGCCGCCTGCTGACCGCGGCCAAGCGCCTCAACACCACCCATAGCACCGTGGCCCGGCATATCGAGAGCATCGAGAGCAGCCTGGGCACGGCACTGTTCGTGCAGCACGCCCAGGGCTATGAACTGACCCCGGCCGGGCAGGCCCTGCTCAAGCACGCCGAAGCCATGGAGAACGTCGCCTTGTTGGCGCAGGAGGAGATCACCCAGGCCATCACGCCGCTGGGCAAGATTCGCCTGGGGGTGACCGAGGGCATCGGCATCATGTTCTTCACCCCGCGCATGGGCAGCCTGTTCGAACGCTACCCCGGGCTGGAGGTGGAGCTGGTCGCAGTGCCGCGCTTTGTCAGCATCATCAATCGCGAGGCAGAGATCAGCATTCACCTGGAACGCCCGCATGCCGACCTGTTGATCACGCGAAAACTCACCGATTACCGCCTGGCGCTGTATGCCAGCCCCGAGTACCTGGCCAGGGCTGCGCCGCTCAACAGCCGCGAAGACCTGGCCCGGCACAGCTGGATCGGCTACGTGGACGACCTGCTGTTCAGCCAGCAGTTGCTGTTTCTCAACAGCTTCTGCCGCGCACCGAACGTGGTGTTTCGCAGCACCAGCGTGATCGCCCAGCAGCATGCGGCGCGTGCCGGGCTGGGCATCGCGGTACTGCCCAACTACATGGCCCGCCACGACCCGCACCTGGTGCGCGTGCTGCCCAGCGAAACCATCCAGCGCAGCTACTGGATCAGCACCCGGCGCGAACTGCACAAGTCGGTGCGCCTGCGGGTAGTGTGGGACTACCTGCTGGCGCTGTGCGCCGACGAGCAGGGCGAACTGCTCGCCGAGTGAGCGGCGTTCAGCGCGCCAGGGTGTTGACCGCCAGCAACAGGGCAGCCGCTATCCCCACCAGCGCAAAGCCCTGTTGCAGACGCGGCCCGGCCAGGCGGTGGGCGAACTGGCGCGCAACCACCAGGCCCGCCACCGCACCGCCGGCAAACGGCACGCCGACACCCCAGTGCATCACCCCGCTGAGGCTGGCGCTCAACACGCTGCCCAGCGACACCAGGGCGATCACCGCCAGCGACGTGGCGACGATGCTTTTCATCTCAAGGTTGGTGTAGCGCCCCAGGGCAGGCACGATCACAAACCCGCCACCGACCCCGAGCAGGCCGGACAGCAGGCCGCTGAGCAAGCCGGTGAAGGCCAACGCGCGGGCGCAGGGCAGGGTCCAGCGCAAGCGCCCCTGCAACGGGTTGAGCACACAGGGCTGCAGGGCACGATCCGCACAGGGCGGCTCGCCCCGCAGCTCGCGCCGGGCCTTGCGCAGCATGCGTGCGCAGGCATACACCAGCACCACGCTGAACCCCAGCGCCAGCGGTGCATTGGGCAGGCGATGCGCCAGCAGCAGGCCGAAGGGGGTGGCGCACATACCGATCAGCGCGACGAACAGCGCCGCCCGGTAGCGCACCAGCCCCTGACGCAGCCCCAGCACCGCACCTACACCTGCCGCCAGGCCCACCGCCAGCAGGCCGACCGGGGCCGCCTCGACCATGCTCAGGCCCAGGCCGAACACCAGCAGCGGCACCGCAAGAATGCCGCCACCGGCGCCCGTCAGGGCCAGGATGATGCCAATGAGGGCGCCCAGACCGGCGCCGACCAGTTCATGCTCTGTCACTGGCGCGCCTCACGCAGTCGCGCAACCGGCTTGGCCAGCCATTCGCGCCCCTTGAGCATGCAGCGCCAGTACAGCGGCGGCAGTATCCGCGCCTTGAGCAGCCAGGCCAGGCGCGTGGGCCTGCGCCCGTCTAGCAACCAGCGCGGAAAGCTTGGTGCCAGCTTGCCGCCGTAGGTGAACTCGGCCAGCACGATCCTGCCGCGCTCCACCGTCAGCGGGCACGAACCGTAGCCGTCGTATTCGGCCAGACGCGACAGGCGTCCCAGTGCCACCAGCACGTTGTTGGCCACCACCGGCGCCTGCTTGCGGGCAGCGGCGGCCGTCTTGGCATTGCTGGTGTTGATCACATCGCCCAGGCCATGGATGTTGCCGTAGCGCGCATGGCGCAGGGTGGCCGGGTCGACCTCGAGCCAACCGGCCGCATCGGCCAGCGGGCTGTTGCGGATGAAGTCCGGCGAAACCTGCGGCGGTACCACATGCAGCATGTCGAATGCCTGCACCACGGTTTCGCTGCTGCCGTCGGGCAGGGTGCGCAGAAAGGTCGCGCGCTTGCCCGGCCCGTCCACCGCCACCAGCCGGTGTGAATAGTTGAGGTCCACGCCGTAACGGTCGATGTATTCCATCAGCGCCGGCACATAGTCGGCGACACCGAACAGCACGTTGCCGGCGTTGAAGAACTGCGCCTGGATCGCCCCCAGGCGCCCGCTGCGCAGCCAGTGGTCGCACGACAGGTACAGGGCTTTTTGTGGGGCACCGGCGCACTTGATCGGCATCGGTGGCTGGGTGAACACGGCGCGGCCTTCCTTCAGGCCCTGCACCAGCTGCCAGGTGTAGGGCGCCAGGTCGTAGCGGTAATTGGAGGTCACGCCGTTCTGGCCGAGGGTCTCGACCAGGCCGTCGATGGCGTCCCAGGCCAACCGCAGCCCGGGGCATACCACCAGCTGTTCGTAACTCACCAGGCGCCCGTCATCCAGGCTGACGGTCTGCGCCTGCGGGTCGAACTGTTGCACGGCGGCCTTGATCCACCTGACCGCCGCCGGCACGGTCGAGGCCAGGGTGCGGGCGGTGGACGCTGCGCGAAACACGCCCGCGCCGACCATGGTCCAGCCAGGTTGATAATAGTGAACGTCGGCGGGGTCGATGATCGCGATATCCAGCGAGGCATCACGCGCCAGCAGGCTGGAGGCGGTGGCGATTCCGGCGGCACCGGCGCCGACGATCAGCACCTTGTGGTGGCTGACCTCGCGGGCAGCGGCAGAAGAGGGGGCAGGCATGGCAGTACGTCCTTTAATAATAATTCTGGTGCAGCAGGTTCAGAGCTTGTTGAGCGGGATCTTCAGGTAGCGCACACCGTTGTCTTCCGGCTCGGGCAACTGGCCGCTGCGCATGTTCACCTGTACCGAGGGCAGGATCAGTTGCGGCATGTCGAGGGTGGCGTCACGGGCTTCGCGCATGGCCACGAAGCAGTCCTCGCTGATGCCGTCGCGAATGTGAATGTTGCTGGCGCGCTGTTCGCCCACCGTGGTCATGTAGCGCAATGCACGGCCTCCGGGCAGGTAGTCGTGGCACATGAACAGGCGGGTGGCATCCGGCAGGGCCAGGATGCGCTGGATCGAGCGGTACAGGGTGCGCGCATCGGCCCCGGGGAAGTCGCAGCGGGCCGTGCCGTAATCCGGCATGAACAAGGTGTCGCCGACGAACGCGACGCACTCGTCACCGGCCTGTACCAGGTAGGTCATGCAGGCCGGGGTATGCCCCGGTGTGTGCAAGGCGCGCAGCTTGAGCGTGCCAAGGGCGAGCTCGCCGTTGTCGTCCAGCAGCACATCGAACTGGCTGCCATCACGGGCAAAGCCGGGTTCGGCATTGAACAGCGTGCCGAACACCTTCTGCACCTGGGTGATGCGGCTGCCGATGGCCACCTGGCCACCCAGCGCCTGCTTGAGATAGGCGGCAGCAGAGAGGTGGTCGGCGTGCACATGGGTCTCGAGTATCCACTGCACCTGGCCACCCAGCTCCCGTACCCGGGCGATCAGCTTGTCGGCCGAGGCGGTATCGGTACGCCCGGCCTTGGGGTCATAGTCCAGCACGCTGTCGATCAGGGCGCAGTGCGCGCTGGCCTGGTCCATGACCAGGTAGCTGATGGTCGAGGTCGCGCTGTCGAACAACGCTTCTACATACAGGTTACCGCCGATGATCATTACCGCTCTCCAGAGAAATCCGCTGATGCCTGCCGGCCAGCCGTGCAGGCATTCGACCAACAGTCATCAAGATATGTGCCAGCGCAGATTCACGCGTGCTCCCGGCCAGCACGCCCGGTTTACCTGAGTCTGGACCCTCTGGCCGAAACTGCCTGCCACGGTTCTGGCAGCTGGTTGGCAGAGGCTGGCAGTTTTTGGCAGTGAGCGAGGCGTTCGGTTAAGCTGCGGGCCTGCCTTGCCCCTGGTGCCGTCATGCCCATGAACCCCGACACACCCGCCAGCCCCGCCCTGCAGGCGCTGGTGTCCTACCTCGAACACGAACCTCAGCCGAGCATCGTGCTCGACCTGCAGTACAACATTCTTGCCGCCAACACCGCGTACCTGCATCAATTCGGGGTGGTGGGCGCCGCGCCGATCGGCCAGAAGTGCCACCACGTCTCGCACCACTACGCGGTGCCGTGCGACCAGGCGGGCGAGCACTGCCCGATGCGCAAGGCCAGGCATAGCCGCACCCCCGAGCGGGTGCTGCATGTGCATCACACCCCGCGAGGGCCGGAACATGTGGACGTGGAGTTGCGCCCGATCCTGGACGAGCAGGGTGAAGTGATCGCCTTTGTCGAACGCCTGACCAGCATCGCCGTGGCGTCGGCACAGCCGCAGCAGTTCGGCCTGGTAGGGCGTTCGGCGGCCTTCCAGGAGGCCCTTGCCGGTGTCCAGCGGGCCGCGCCGGCGCAGATACCGGTGCTGCTGCAAGGGGAGTCCGGCACCGGCAAGGAGCTGTTCGCCCGCGCCCTGCATGCCAGCAGCCCGCGTGCCAGCGGTCCGTTGGTGGTGGTGGACTGCACGGGGCTGACCGAGACGTTGCTGGAGAGCGAGCTGTTCGGCTACGAGAAGGGCGCATTCACCGGTGCCAACCAGCGCAAGATCGGCCTGGCCGAAGCCGCCCATGGCGGCACCCTGTTTCTCGACGAGATCGGTGAGGTGCCGCTGGCGATGCAGGTCAAGCTGCTGCGTCTGATCGAGTCGGGCAGCTTTCGCCCGGTGGGCAGCCTGCGCACGGTGCATTCGGATTTCCGCCTGATCTCGGCCACCCACAAGCCGCTCAAGGAAATGGCCACCGCCGGCAGCTTTCGCGAAGACCTCTACTACCGTATCAGCGGCTTCCCGATCCGCCTGCCTTCACTGCGCGAGCGCTTCGAAGACCTGCCCCTGCTGATCGAGACCCTGCTGCAGCGCCTGGCCGGGTCTGCTGCGCCGCGGGTCGACGAGGAGGCCATGACCTTGCTGGGGCTGTACCGCTACCCCGGCAACATCCGCGAGCTGCGCAACATTCTGGAGCGGGCGAGGTTGTTCAGCGACGACGGCATCATCCGCGCCGAGCACCTGCCCACGGAGCTGAGAGCCGACTCGCCCGCCAGTGCCCCACACCGCTCGAATACCCGATTGCGCGACATCGCCCAGGCGCTGGACAGCTTCGAAGGATCGCGCAGCGAGCTTGCCCGCCACCTGGGGCTGAGCGAGCGCACCCTGTATCGGCGCCTGCGCGAGCTGGGTGTTTCTTGAGTGCTCACGCCTAGGGCGCAGCAGCAGCTAGGCAGGAATACAAAAAGGCCAACCCCTGAGGGTTGGCCTTTCGAGGGCGTTGTCACTGTGGATAACTGCCCGCTTTCAGAGGTACTGCAACCGGTCAGAAGTCCAGGTTGGATACCGCCAGGGCGTTGCTTTCGATGAACTCGCGGCGCGGTTCCACGGCGTCGCCCATCAGGGTGTTGAAGATCTGATCGGCAGCGATCGCGTCTTCGATGGTCACCTTGAGCATGCGGCGCACAGTCGGGTCCATGGTGGTTTCCCACAGCTGGTCCGGGTTCATCTCGCCCAGCCCTTTGTAGCGCTGGATGGTGTGACGCTTGGTGCTTTCGGCCATCAGCCAGTCCAGGGCTTCCTTGAACTCGGTGATGGCTTTCTTGCGTTCGCCACGCTGCACGTAGGCACCTTCACCCAGCAGGGTGGCAAGCTGGGCGCCCAGCGCGGTCACGGTGCGGTAGTCGTTGCTGCCGAAGAAGTCGCGGTTGAAGGTCACGTAGCTGGCAAGGCCGTGGGAAGTGATTTCCACTTCTGGCAGCCACACGTTGCGCTCGCGGTCTTCACGCAGGCTGGCCTTGTACAGCAAGCCGGACTTCTCGGTGTTGCGCAGGCGCTCATCGAACCTGGCGAGCCAGTTCTGCATGTGCGCGTGGTCGGACAGCTGCTCCACCGAGATGGCCGGCAGGTACACGAAGTGCTCGGTGAGCTCTTGCGGGTACAGGCGCGACAGACGCTTGAGGGTCTTCATCACGGTACGGAATTCGTTGACCAGACGCTCCAGCTCGACACCGGAAACCGGTGGCGCGGACTCGTCCAGGTGCAGGCTGGCATCTTCGAGGGCCGACTGGGTCATGTACTCTTCCATGGCCTCGTCGTCCTTGATGTACTGCTCCTGCTTGCCCTTCTTGACCTTGTACAGCGGCGGCTGCGCGATGTAGATGTAGCCGCGCTCGACCAGCTCCGGCAACTGACGGAAGAAGAAGGTCAGCAGCAGGGTACGGATGTGCGAACCGTCGACGTCAGCATCGGTCATAATGATGATGTTGTGATAGCGCAGCTTCTCGATGTTGTACTCTTCGCGGCCGATGCCACAGCCCAGTGCGGTGATCAGCGTGCCCACTTCCTGGGACGAGATCATCTTGTCGAAACGTGCTTTCTCGACGTTGAGGATCTTACCCTTGAGCGGCAGGATAGCCTGGGTCTTGCGGTTGCGACCTTGCTTGGCCGAGCCGCCTGCGGAGTCACCCTCCACCAGGTACAGTTCGGAGAGGGCAGGGTCTTTCTCCTGGCAGTCGGCAAGCTTGCCCGGAAGCCCGGCAATGTCCAGCGCGCCCTTGCGACGGGTCATTTCACGCGCTTTACGGGCCGCTTCACGGGCGCGCGCAGCGTCGATCATCTTGCCGACCACAGCCTTGGCTTCGTTCGGGTTTTCCAGCAGGAAGTCGGAGAAGTACTTGCCCATCTCCTGTTCCACGGCGGTTTTGACTTCGGACGAAACCAGCTTGTCCTTGGTCTGCGAGCTGAACTTGGGATCAGGCACCTTCACCGAGATGATTGCGGTCAGGCCTTCACGGGCATCATCACCGGTGGTCGCGACCTTGTTCTTCTTGGCCAGACCTTCCTGCTCGATGTAGTTGTTCAGGTTACGCGTCAGCGCCGAACGGAAACCCACCAGGTGAGTACCGCCGTCGCGCTGCGGAATGTTGTTGGTGAAGCACAACAGGTTCTCGTTGAAGCTGTCGTTCCACTGCAGGGCGATTTCCACACCCACACCATCCTCGCGCTGAACGCTGAAGTGGAACACTTCGTTCACCGGAGTCTTGTTGGTGTTCAGGTATTCGACGAATGCGCGCAGGCCACCTTCGTACTTGAATTCCTCTTCCTTACCCGAGCGTTCGTCCTTCAACAGGATGCCTACGCCAGAGTTGAGGAACGACAGTTCACGAATCCGCTTGGCCAGGATGTCCCAGCTGAAGTGGATGTTCTTGAAGGTTTCGGACGATGGCTTGAAGTGGATCTGGGTGCCGGTGGTTTCGCTGTCGCCGACAATCTTCATCGGAGCCTGCGGTACACCGTGAACGTAGGTCTGCTCCCAGATCTTGCCGCTGCGGCGAACGGTGAGGATCAACTCTTCGGAAAGCGCGTTCACCACCGAGACGCCCACACCGTGCAGGCCGCCGGATACCTTGTAGGAGTTGTCGTCGAACTTACCGCCGGCGTGCAGTACGGTCATGATGACCTCTGCGGCGGAAACCCCTTCTTCCTTGTGTACATCGACCGGGATGCCGCGGCCGTTGTCGCGAACGGTGATGGACTCATCCGGGTGGATGATTACGGTAATGTCGTCACAGTGGCCGGCGAGGGCTTCGTCGATCGAGTTATCGACCACCTCGAACACCATGTGGTGCAGGCCGCTACCATCATCGGTGTCGCCAATGTACATACCGGGACGCTTGCGTACGGCATCCAACCCTTTGAGCACTTTAATGCTAGAGGAGTCGTACGTTTGATTTTCGCTCATGCCTTCACTCCCGATGGTCGTGGGTCTGGGTGATACGGCCTTGTTCCACGTGGAACAAGGCAACTGGCGTATCCGTCTGCCAGCCTTCCCTCAATAATTCGTGGTCTACACAGGTGATAAACACCTGGCAGCGTAATTCTTCCAGCAAGCGGCAAAGTGCACGACGGTGCTGCTCGTCCAATTCGGACGGCAGGTCATCCACCAGATAAATACATTGGCCGCGGCGTGCCTGGCTGACCAGATGCCCCTGGGCGATACGCAGTGCGCACACCACCAGTTTCTGCTGGCCGCGAGACAGGATATCGGCCGCGTTGTTGGCGCCTAACCTGAGCCGCAGATCCGCACGTTGCGGACCTGCCTGTGTGTGGCCCATCTGCTGATCCCGATGGAGCGAGCCAGCCAGGACCTCACTGAGGTCTCTGTCCTTGTCCCACCCTCGGTAGTAACTCAGGGTCAGCCCCTCGAGCTCCAGCAATTCGCTCAAGGTTTGTTCGAAGACGGGTTTCAGCGCTTTGATGTAATTACGGCGGTACTCGTCGATTTCCGCACTGGCCAGGCATAACTCCCGGTCCCAGGCTGCTTGCGAAACAGCGTCAAGTGTACCATGCCGCAACCATGAGTTCCGCTGCCGCAGGGCCTTCTGCAGGCGCTGCCAGGTGGACATGAAGCGAGGTTCCACGTGGAACACACCCCAATCCAGGAATTGCCGGCGAATCTTGGGCGCACCTTCAAGCAGGCGAAAACTGTCCGGGTTGATCAGTTGCAGCGGCAGTATCTCTGCCAGTTGGGCGGCACTGCGGGCGTTCTGCCCGTCGATGCGAATGGTGAAATCCCCTTGCCGTTCCCGCGATATGCCCAAGTTGCTGGAACCACCTTCATTCAGTTCGACCTGGCCGAATACCGTACAAGCCAGTTCTTCATACTGGATGACCGGTGTAAGGCGAGTGCTGCGAAATGAACGGGCCAGGCCGAGCAAATGGATGGCTTCCAGCACGCTGGTTTTGCCGCTGCCGTTGGCGCCATACAGGATGTTGATGCGGGGGGAGGGGGAGAAGGTCACCGGGTGCAGGTTGCGCACCGCGGTGACTGAAACGCGACTGAGGGACATCTAGCGAGTGCTGGACAAATTACAGGCGCATCGGCATGACGACGTATGCAGAATCGTCATTGTCCGCCTCTTGCAGCAGGGCGCTGCTGTTGGAATCAGACAGGATCAGACGAACCTGTTCGGTGGTCATCACGCCCAGCACGTCGAGCAGGTAGCTCACGTTGAAACCGATTTCCAGCGAACCGCCGTTGTAGTCGACGCCGATCTCTTCTTCGGCTTCTTCCTGCTCGGGGTTGTTGGCCTGAATCTTCAGTTGGCCAGCCGCCAGTTGCAGACGAATGCCGCGGTACTTTTCGTTGGACAGAATCGCGGTACGGCTGAACGCTTCGCGAAGTGCCTGGCGATCACCCAGTACCAGTTTGTCGCCGCCCTTTGGCAATACGCGCTCGTAGTCCGGGAACTTGCCATCCACCAGCTTGGAGGTGAAGGTGAATTCGCCAGTAGTGGCGCGAATGTGTTGCTGGCCCAGCACGATGGCAACGGTGCCTTCCGGATCAGTGAGCAGGCGCGCCAGCTCAAGGATACCCTTGCGAGGTACGATCACCTGGTGGCGATCAGCCTGACCGATATCGGCCTGCATCGAGCACATGGCCAGACGGTGACCATCGGTGGCGACCGCGCGCAGAGTGCCGGTGGAGACTTCCAGCAGCATGCCGTTCAGGTAGTAGCGCACGTCCTGCACGGCCATTGCGAAGCTGGTGCGCTCGATCAGGCGGCGCAGGCGGCTCTGCTCCAGGGTGCAGGTCAGCGAACCCGGGCCTTCCTCGACGGTGGGGAAATCGTTGGCTGGCAGGGTCGACAAGGTGAAACGGCTGCGGCCGGCCTTGATGATGACCTTCTGCTCGTCGACCTTGATGCTGATCTCCGCTTCGCTCGGCAGGCTCTTGCAGATATCCATCAGCTTGCGTGCAGGTACGGTGATCTCGCCGGGCTCGGCAGGGTGTTCCAGTTGCACACGGCCAACCAGTTCCACTTCCAGGTCAGTACCTGTAAGCGACAGTTGCTGGCCTTGGACCACCAGCAGCACGTTGGACAATACCGGCAAGGTCTGGCGGCGCTCGACGACGCCTGCGACCAGTTGCAGGGGTTTCAACAGGGCTTCGCGTTGAATGGTGAAATGCATGGTCTAGTCCCTTGCCTTAAAAAAAAGCCGCGCTGACGTTCATCACGTCGTCAGGGTACGCAGCAGGTTCTTGTAGTCCTCGCGGATATCCGCGTCGGATTCCTTGAGTTCGTTGATCTTGCGGCACGCGTGCAACACCGTGGTGTGATCGCGGCCGCCGAAGACGTCGCCGATTTCCGGCAGGCTGTGGTTGGTCAGTTCCTTGGACAGGGCCATGGCCACCTGACGCGGCCTTGCCACCGAACGCGAACGCCGCTTGGACAGCAGATCGGAAATCTTGATCTTGTAGTACTCGGCCACTGTGCGCTGAATGTTATCCACACTCACCAGCTTGTCCTGCAGTGCCAGCAGATCCTTGAGCGACTCGCGAATCAACTCGATGGTGATATCGCGGCCCATGAAGTGCGAGTGGGCAATGACCCGCTTCAGCGCGCCTTCCAGTTCCCGCACGTTGGAGCGGATGCGCTGGGCAATGAAGAACGCAGCGTCATGTGGCAGGTCGACCTTGGCCTGGTCGGCCTTCTTCATCAGGATCGCAACGCGGGTCTCGAGCTCCGGCGGCTCTACGGCAACGGTCAGGCCCCAGCCAAAGCGGGACTTGAGGCGCTCCTCGAGGCCTTCGATTTCCTTGGGGTAGCGGTCGCTGGTGAGAATCACCTGCTGGCCACCTTCGAGCAGGGCGTTGAAGGTGTGGAAAAACTCCTCCTGCGAACGCTCCTTGCGGGCAAAGAATTGAATGTCGTCAATCAGAAGCGCATCGACCGAGCGGTAGAAGCGCTTGAACTCGTTGATGGCATTGAGCTGCAACGCCTTGACCATGTCGGCTACGAAGCGCTCCGAGTGCAGGTACACCACCTTGGCATTCGGATTCTTCTTGAGCAGGTGGTTACCCACAGCGTGCATCAAGTGCGTCTTACCCAGGCCCACCCCGCCATAGAGGAATAACGGGTTGTAGCCATGCTTGGGGTTGTCGGCGACCTGCCAGGCAGCCGCGCGGGCCAGCTGGTTGGACTTGCCCTCGACGAAATTCTCGAAGGTGAAGGTGCGGTTCAGGTAGCTGGTGTGTTTGAGCGCACCCTCTACCTGCACAGTACGTTGTTCGGTACGGCTGCTGGGTGGAGCCACCACGGCAGTGTTCTCGCCCATCGAGTCGAAGCTGTCGCGCGAAGGTGCATCTTCGACCTGGGGCGCTGCCGGCACAGGTGCTGGCGCTGCCGGGGCTGCCACGGCAGCGACCTGCGCAGCCTGCTGGGCCTGGGAAGCGGCGACCGAGGCGGCGAGCGGTGCGTTGGGCGCAGCACGGGGTGCCGAACTGCGTCGGCTGCCTATTAATAAGGAAAGCGCAGGGGCGATGCCGTTGCCGTGTTCGCCCAGCAGTTCGAGCAAGCGACCCAGGTACTTTTCATTGACCCAATCGAGTACGAACCGGTTAGGCGCATAGACGCGCAACTCGTCGCCTTCGGCTTCGACCTGTAGCGGACGGATCCAGGTGTTGAATTGCTGGGCAGGCAGTTCGTCGCGCAGAAGGTCCACGCACTGCTGCCAAAGTTCCACTGACACGGATATCCCCTGAGTTGAACGCCGGTGAGGCAAAAACAAGCGGCCATTGTACCGACCGCCAGCGCAGTTATCCACATGCAGGTGTGTCGAGGGTGGCGATAAATCAGCAGGTTAGTGGCAAAAACGTCACTTTACCGCTGTGAATAAGCCCTGTGGATAACCATGCCTGAGCACTTTGCACAAGTGGGGGTCGAAATCGGTGGATAACTGCGCTGTGGATAACAGACCTTTTAATCCACAGCTTTTGCGCCTGCACAGCACAGCCAGAGCACCGCTTCCCGACAGGGTTTCTTTTCTCTGTACAGTACGTAGAACAAGGCCTGTAGCGTTCTATCCACAGAAAACAGCTGCCTAAGTTCTATAAGATTTACAAAAAAGCTTTAAATACCTTCTCTTCTTTTTTCTATGTTTAAGCGTCCGGCAAGGCTGTGTCCCTGTCATCCGGGGCACAGGCCTGTGGACGAGCATGCGAAGGCGCCCGGTTTTTTATCCATAAGGAAAAGCTGGTTGGAAATTGACCTATGGCGCTGCTTTCTCTAGAATCGCCGGTCTCTTAAAACGGGGGCCATTCCGGCCCGTTGTCGACGAACCAGGTAACACGCCATGAAACGTACTTTCCAACCAAGCACCATCAAGCGCGCCCGCACTCACGGTTTCCGTGCCCGTATGGCTACCAAGAACGGCCGTGCCGTACTGTCCCGCCGTCGTGCCAAAGGCCGTAAGCGTCTGGCAGTTTGATTTTTCGGCACAGGTGGTGAGTCAGGACTTCAGTCGGGAAAAGCGTCTTCTGACACCCCGACACTTCAAAGCGGTCTTTGACTCTCCATCCGGCAAGGTGCCAGGCAAGAGTCTCTTGCTCCTTGCCCGCGAGAACGGCCTGGATCATCCCCGCCTGGGGCTCGTGATCGGGAAAAAGAGCGTCAAGCTCTCCGTTCAACGCAACCGCTTGAAGCGTTTGATGCGCGATTCGTTTCGTCTCCACCAGCATTTGCTGGCCGGTTGGGACATCGTGATCGTCGCGCGCAAAGGCCTGGGCGACGTAGAAAACCCAGAATTGCACCAACATTTTGGCAAGCTCTGGAAGCGCCTTGCACGCAGTCGGCCCGCTCCAGTGGTTAACAGCGAATCTGCAGGGGTAGACCGTCCAGATGCGTAAACTGGTACTCGTTCCGATCCAGTTTTACCGTTACGCCATTAGCCCTCTGATGGCCAGCCACTGTCGTTTCTATCCGACCTGTTCCACCTATGCGATTGAAGCCATCGAAACACATGGCGCATTGCGCGGTGGATGGTTGACCGCTCGTCGTCTCGGGCGTTGTCATCCGTGGAATGCCGGCGGTTATGACCCGGTTCCGCCTGCTCCCACTTCCCGTACTTCTTCTTCGATAGCCGAGTAATCATGGATATTAAACGCACGATCCTGATCGCCGCCCTGGCAATCGTGTCCTATGTCATGGTCCTCAAGTGGAACCAGGACTACGGCCAGGCTGCCCTGCCGACTCAGAATACTGCTGCCAGCACCGTCGCGCCGGGCTTGCCCGATACCCCGACCGTTGGCACATCCGGCGCCAGCGCCGATGTTCCGAGCGCCACTGCTGAAACCACCCCTGCAGAAATTGCACCGGTTGCCGTCAGCACAGACCTGATTAGGGTCAAGACCGATGTCCTCGACCTGGCTATCAACCCCAACGGCGGTGATATTGCGCAGCTGACCCTGCCGAAATATCCACGTCGCCAGGACCATCCGGAAATTCCGTTCCAGCTGTTCGATAACGGCGGCGAGCGCGTTTACCTGGCTCAGAGCGGCCTGACCGGTGCCAACGGCCCCGATGCACGTGCCGCTGGTCGCCCGCTGTATTCCGCCGAGCAGAAAAGTTATCAACTGGCCGATGGCCAGAACCAACTGGTCGTCGACCTCAAGTTCAGCGACGCGGGTGTGAACTACATCAAGCGTTTCACCCTGAACCGTGGTGAATATGACCTGAAAGTCACTCACCTGATCGACAACCAGAGCGGCAAGCCGTGGACAGGCAACCTGTTTGCACAGCTCAAGCGCGATGCCAGCTCCGATCCGTCGTCGAGCACCGCCACCGGTACCGCCACCTATCTGGGCGCCGCCCTGTGGACAAGTGCCGAGCCGTACAAGAAAGTGTCGATGAAGGACATCGACAAAGGTAGTTTGAAAGAAAATGTTACCGGCGGCTGGGTTGCCTGGTTGCAGCACTACTTCGTGACCGCCTGGATTCCCAACAAGTCGGACAACAACGTTGTTCAGACACGCAAGGACAGCCAGGGCAACTACATCATCGGGTTCACCGGTCCGGAGCTGAACGTGGCTGCCGGCGCCCAGGGCGAAACCAGCACGCTGCTGTACGCCGGTCCCAAGAGCCAGGAAAAACTCAAGGCGCTGTCCCCGGGCCTGGAGCTGACTGTCGACTACGGCATCCTGTGGTTCATTGCCCAGCCGATCTTCTGGCTGCTGCAACATATCCATGAGCTGCTCGGCAACTGGGGCTGGTCGATCATCGTCCTGACCATGCTGATCAAGCTGCTGTTCTTCCCGCTGTCCGCTGCCAGCTACAAGTCGATGGCGCGCATGCGTGCCGTGGCACCTAAACTGGCCGCGCTGAAAGAACAACATGGCGATGACCGGCAGAAGATGTCGCAGGCCATGATGGAGCTGTACAAGAAAGAGAAGATCAACCCGCTGGGCGGCTGCCTGCCGATCCTGGTGCAAATGCCAGTCTTCCTTTCGCTCTACTGGGTATTGCTGGAAAGCGTTGAAATGCGCCAGGCCCCGTGGATGTTCTGGATTACCGACCTGTCGATCAAGGATCCGTTCTTCATCCTGCCGATCATCATGGGCGCGACCATGTTCATCCAGCAGCGCCTGAACCCGACGCCGCCGGATCCGATGCAGGCCAAGGTGATGAAGCTGATGCCGATCATCTTCACCTTCTTCTTCCTGTGGTTCCCGGCAGGTCTGGTGCTGTACTGGGTTGTGAACAACTGCCTGTCGATCGCACAGCAGTGGTACATCACCCGCAAGATCGAAGCGGCGAGCAACAAAGCCACCGCTTGACGGGTTAGCCAGCTAACCTGTGGATAAAACGCCCCCTCGTGGGGCGTTTTGCTATCTGTCGTTTTTGTCTGAGGCCTTCGCTGATGAATGCTCGTCGTGAAACCATCACTGCAATTGCCACTGCCCAGGGTCGTGGCGGTGTAGGAATCGTGCGTATTTCCGGACCGCTGGCCAGCAAGGCCGGGTTGGCCATCACCGGCCGTGAGCTCACCCCGCGGTATGCCCATTACGGTCCGTTCAAGGGCGACGATGGCCTGGTACTGGATGAAGGCATTGCCCTGTATTTTCCCGGGCCCAACTCCTTTACCGGTGAAGATGTGCTGGAACTGCAGGGCCACGGCGGCCCGGTTGTGCTCGACATGCTGCTGCAGCGCTGCGTGGAACTGGGTTGCCGCCTGGCGCGCCCGGGCGAATTCAGCGAGCGCGCCTTTCTCAACGACAAGCTCGACCTGGCGCAGGCCGAAGCCATCGCCGACCTGATCGAGGCCAGTTCTGCACAGGCGGCGCGTAATGCGCTGCGCTCGTTGCAGGGCGAATTTTCCCGCCGTGTGGATAACCTCACCGAAAAACTGATCAGCCTGCGTATCTACGTCGAGGCGGCAATCGACTTTCCCGAAGAGGAAATCGATTTTCTTGCCGATGGCCACGTCCTGCGCATGCTCGAGGAAGTGCGCGAGAGTTTATCCACAGTGCAGCGCGAGGCGGGGCAGGGTGCGCTGTTGCGCGACGGCATGACGGTGGTGATCGCCGGGCGGCCGAATGCCGGCAAGTCCAGCCTGCTCAACGCACTGGCCGGGCGCGAGGCGGCCATCGTGACGGACATCGCCGGTACTACCCGGGATGTGCTGCGCGAACATATCCACATCGACGGCATGCCGTTGCACGTGGTGGACACCGCCGGCCTGCGCGATACCGAAGACCATGTGGAAAAGATTGGGGTGGAACGCGCCCTCAAAGCCATTGGCGAGGCCGATCGGGTGCTATTGGTGGTGGATGCCACGGCACCTGAAGCCGATGATCCGTTCGCATTGTGGCCTGAATTCCTTGAACAGCGCCCCGACCCGGCCAAGGTCACGCTGATTCGCAACAAGGCCGACCTCAGTGGCGACCCCGTGGGCCTGCAGTTGTCCGACGATGGTCACGTCACCATCACCCTCAGTGCCAAGGGCGCCGACCAGGGCCTGGAACTGCTGCGCGATCACCTCAAGGCCTGCATGGGTTACGAACAGACTGCCGAAAGCGGCTTCAGTGCCCGCCGGCGCCACCTGGACGCCCTGCGCCAGGCCAGTTCGCACCTGGACCACGGTCATGCGCAATTGACCCTGGCGGGCGCTGGAGAGCTGCTGGCCGAAGACCTGCGCCAGGCCCAGCAGTCCCTGGGCGAAATTACCGGCGCCTTCAGCTCCGATGACCTGCTGGGGCGCATCTTCTCCAGCTTCTGCATCGGCAAGTAGTCCGTTTATCCACAACGGGGCCGATCCAGGGCCTCGTTGTCGGCTGTCATCCCCCTCAATTTTTTATCCCCTGTCGAGAATTCCGGAACGCTCCGGGGCTTTCGCGTGCCTGTCTTACTCACAAACCGCAGAATAAGCCCTGTGGAAAACCCCGCCTCAGCTCGGTTGATAACCCGGCCTCAAGGCTGGAGATAACTCCCCCTGTTGATAAGTGGGTGTTTCATCCACAGGCTTAAGGCGCTTATCCAGACCCCTCATGGCCACTAGACCACAGCCTTTTGAACCTCTGTACATAAGGTGGAATAAGGGCTGTAGAGGTTTATCCACAGAAAGGTGCCTCACTAAGAATAAACATAAAAACAAAGCTTTAATAAATTTTTCTCTCTTTATTTCTATTGTCAGCCACTCATCCACAGGCTGGTTAAATTTTGTTCAAGCGGTTCCTAGAAGGGGGGTAAGTCCCTATACTTGTGCGTTATTCCTATCTATTCCCGAAACAGGCACGAGGTGCGTGGTGGATTTCCCTTCCCGTTTTGAAGTGATCGTCATCGGCGGCGGCCATGCCGGAACCGAGGCTGCGCTTGCGTCTGCACGCATGGGTGTGAAAACCCTGCTGCTGACCCACAACGTGGAAACCCTCGGGCACATGAGCTGCAACCCGGCCATTGGCGGTATTGGCAAGAGCCATCTGGTCAAGGAGATCGATGCGCTGGGCGGTGTCATGGCCCTGGCTACCGACAAGAGCGGTATCCAATTCCGCGTTTTGAACAACCGCAAAGGCCCGGCGGTGCGTGCAACCCGCGCCCAGGCCGACCGCGCCATCTACAAGGCCGTGGTACGCGAGATTCTCGAAAACCAGCCCAACCTGTGGATATTCCAGCAGGCCTGTGACGACCTGATCGTCGAGCAGGACCAGGTACGCGGCGTCGTCACGCAGATGGGTCTGCGTTTCCATGCCGATTCTGTGGTGCTGACCACGGGTACCTTCCTCAGCGGACTTATCCACATCGGTCTGCAGAATTATTCCGGTGGGCGTGCCGGCGATCCGCCGGCCATCGCTCTGGCGCACCGCATGCGTGAGCTGTCGCTGCGCATGGGTCGCCTGAAAACCGGCACGCCGCCGCGTATCGACGGGCGTTCGGTGGATTTCTCGGTGATGACCGAACAGGCCGGTGACACCCCGATACCGGTGATGTCGTTCATGGGCGACAAGGCCATGCACCCGCGTCAGGTCAGTTGCTGGATTACCCACACCAACGAACGCACTCACGAGATCATTGCTTCCAACCTCGATCGTTCGCCGATGTACTCCGGCGTGATCGAGGGCATCGGCCCGCGTTACTGCCCGTCGATCGAAGACAAGATCCACCGGTTTGCCGACAAGCAGAGCCACCAGGTATTCATCGAGCCAGAAGGGCTCAATACCCACGAGCTGTACCCGAACGGGATATCCACATCCCTGCCGTTCGACGTGCAGCTGCAGTTGGTGCGTTCGATCCGCGGCATGGAAAACGCGCACATCGTGCGCCCGGGCTATGCCATCGAATACGACTACTTCGACCCGCGTGACCTGAAGTACAGCCTGGAAACCAAGGCCATCGGCGGGTTGTTCTTCGCCGGCCAGATCAACGGCACCACCGGTTACGAAGAGGCCGGCGCGCAGGGGCTGCTGGCCGGTGCCAACGCCGCGCTGCGTGCACAGGGCCGCGAAAGCTGGTGCCCGCGCCGCGACGAGGCGTACATCGGGGTGCTGGTCGACGACCTGATCACCCTGGGTACCCAGGAGCCGTACCGCATGTTCACCTCGCGGGCCGAGTACCGCCTGATTCTGCGTGAAGACAACGCCGACCTGCGTCTGACCGAAAAAGGCCGTGAACTGGGCCTGGTCGACGATGCACGCTGGGCCGCGTTCAGCGCCAAGCGCGAAAGCATCGAGCGCGAGGAGCAACGCCTGAAGTCCACCTGGGTTCAGCCCAATACCGCGATGGGCCAGGCGATTGTGGATAAGTTCGGCACGCCGCTCAGCCATGAATACAACCTGCTCAACCTGCTGACCCGCCCGGAAATCGACTATGCCGGGTTGGTGGAAGTGACCGGCGGTGGAGAAATCGACCCTCAGGTGGCCGAGCAGGTCGAGATCAAGACCAAGTACGCCGGTTACATCGACCGGCAACAGGAAGAAATCGCTCGCCTGCGGGCAAGCGAAGACACCCGCCTGCCCGAGGATATCGACTACGCTGGTATTTCCGGGTTGTCCAAGGAGATTCAGGGTAAGCTCAGCCAGGCCCGCCCAGAGACACTCGGCCAGGCCTCGCGCGTTCCCGGCGTGACCCCGGCGGCTATTTCCCTGTTGCTGATTCACCTGAAAAAACGCGGCGCAGGCCGCGAGTTGGAGCAAAGCGCTTGAGTTCTATGGTCACCCCTCAACACGCCCAGGAGTTGTCCACAGGTGCCCGCCAGCTTGGTGTCGAGCTGAGCGAGGCCCAGCACGCGCAACTGCTGGCTTATCTGGCGCTGCTGATCAAGTGGAACAAGGCTTACAACCTGACTGCAGTGCGCAATCCCGACGAAATGGTGTCCCGCCACCTGCTGGACAGCCTGAGCGTCATGCCGTTTATCCACAGCGACAGCGAGCGCTGGCTCGACGTCGGTAGCGGCGGCGGCATGCCGGGCATTCCCCTGGCTATCCTGCATCCGCACAAGCAGGTCACGGTGCTGGACAGCAACGGCAAGAAAACCCGCTTCCTCACCCAGGTGAAACTGGAGCTGAAGCTGGATAACCTGCAAGTTATCCACAGCCGGGTCGAGGCGTTCCAGCCGGAACAGCCTTTCTCCGGAATTGTTTCTCGTGCTTTCAGCAGCATGGAGAACTTCACCAATTGGACGCGCCACCTTGGCGACGCCCAGACGCAGTGGCTGGCAATGAAAGGGCTGCATCCGGCTGATGAGCTGGTAGCATTGCCGGCAGATTTCAAAGTGGATAGCGAGCAGGCCTTGACCGTTCCGGGTTGCCAAGGCCAGCGCCATCTGCTGATACTGCGCCGCACGGCATGACTGGGAACACAAGCAAGAATGGCTAAGGTATTCGCGATCGCGAACCAGAAAGGTGGTGTGGGCAAGACCACCACCTGCATCAATCTCGCTGCATCGCTGGTGGCTACCAAGCGCCGCGTGCTGCTGATTGACCTCGATCCACAGGGCAACGCCACCATGGGTAGCGGTGTGGATAAACACGTCCTTGAACATTCGGTCTATGACCTGCTGATCGGCGAGTGCGACCTGGCTCAGGCCATGCACGTGTCCGAGCACGGCGGTTATCAACTGCTGCCGGCCAACCGCGACCTCACTGCCGCCGAAGTGGTTCTGCTCGAAATGCAGATGAAGGAGAGCCGGCTGCGCACAGCGCTGGCGCCGATCCGCGAGAGTTACGACTACATCCTGATCGACTGCCCGCCGTCGCTGTCGATGCTGACGCTCAATGCCCTGGTGGCCGCCGATGGCGTGATCATTCCGATGCAATGTGAATACTTTGCCTTGGAAGGCTTGAGCGACCTTGTGGATAACATCAAGCGCATCGCTGCCAAGCTCAATCCGCAGCTCAAGATCGAAGGCCTGTTGCGCACCATGTACGACCCGCGCCTGAGCCTGATCAACGACGTGTCCGCGCAGCTCAAGGAACACTTCGGCGAGCAGCTCTACGATACGGTGATCCCGCGCAACATTCGCCTGGCCGAGGCCCCGAGCTTCGGTATGCCGGCCCTGGCCTACGACAAGCAGTCCCGTGGCGCCCTGGCCTATCTGGCCCTGGCCGGTGAACTGGTACGCCGTCAACGCCGTCAAACCCGCACTGCCGCACAGGCAACTTAAGGAATCCGCATGGCCGTTAAGAAACGAGGTCTCGGACGTGGGTTGGATGCACTGCTCAGTGGTCCTACCGTCAGCGCGCTCGAAGAGCAGGCTGTCAAGGTCGACCAGAAAGAACTGCAACACCTGCCGCTGGACCTGATCCAGCGCGGCAAATACCAGCCCCGTCGGGACATGGACCCGCAGGCCCTTGAAGAACTGGCGCATTCGATCAAGAGCCAGGGCGTGATGCAGCCGATCGTGGTCCGCCCGATCGGTGACGACCGCTTCGAGATCATCGCCGGCGAACGCCGCTGGCGCGCCAGCCAGCAGGCCGGCATGGAGACCATCCCGGCGATGGTGCGCGATGTGCCGGATGAAACCGCCATCGCCATGGCGCTGATCGAGAACATCCAGCGCGAAGACCTCAACCCGGTGGAAGAGGCCATCGCGCTGCAGCGCCTGCAGCAGGAATTCCAGCTGACCCAGCAACAGGTCGCGGATGCTGTGGGCAAGTCGCGGGTGACCGTGGCCAACCTGCTGCGCCTGATCTCGCTGCCGGAAGTCATCAAGACCATGCTGTCCCACGGCGACCTGGAGATGGGGCATGCCCGTGCGCTGCTCGGTTTGCCTGAAGAACAGCAGGTCGACGGGGCGCGACACGTTGTCGCACGAGGCCTGACCGTACGCCAGACCGAAGCCCTGGTTCGCCAGTGGCTCAGCGGCAAGCCCGAGCCGGTGGAACCGGCCAAGCCCGATCCGGACATCACCCGCCTTGAACAGCGTCTGGCAGAGCGGCTGGGCTCGGCGGTACAGATCCGTCACGGCAACAAGGGCAAAGGCCAGTTGGTGATCCGTTACAACTCCCTGGACGAGTTGCAGGGCGTGCTCGCTCACATCCGCTGAAACAATTCGCTTTGTAGCGCGCAGTCGGAAATCACTACCCAGCAGTTGAATAGGGGTCCAAGCGCCCCTATACTCTGCGCGCATTTTGTCGGCACAAATTATGCCAAGTCATTACTGACTGGTTGGTCGACTTTCGAGGAGCAGTTGTGATGGAGACCCGCACGCCAAACCGCTTGCCTTTCCATCGCTGGGCGGTTTTTCCGGTACTGTTCGCTCAATTTGTCGTGTTGCTGCTGGCATCGTTGGGGGTGTGGCAGTGGCATGGAGTGGTCAGCGGCTATTCGGCACTCTGCGGAGGACTGATCGCCTGGCTGCCGAATCTGTACTTTGCCTACAAGGCGTTCCGTTACACCGGCGCCAGGGCAGCGCAGGCCATCGTCAAGTCGTTCTACGCTGGCGAGGCAGGCAAATTGATTTTGACGGCAGTGCTGTTCGCATTGACGTTCGCAGGAGTGAAGCCATTGGCGCCATTAGCAGTATTCGGCGTCTTCTTGCTGACCCAGTTGGTCAGCTGGTTCGCGCCCCTGCTGATAAAAACGAGACTTTCGAGACCTTAGGGCGTTTGAGGCAAACATGGCAGCAGAAACCGCTTCGGGCTATATCCAGCACCACTTGCAGAACTTGACCTTCGGGCAATTACCAGACGGCGGTTGGGGCTTTGCCCATTCCGCAGCAGAAGCCAAGGCAATGGGCTTCTGGGCGTTCCACGTGGACACCCTGGGTTGGTCCGTTGCGCTGGGTCTGATCTTCATCCTCCTGTTCCGCATGGCGGCGAAAAAAGCGACTTCCGGTCAACCCGGCGGCCTGCAGAACTTCGTCGAGGTGATGGTCGAATTCGTCAACGGCAGCGTCAAGGACTCGTTCCACGGCCGCAGCCCGGTCATCGCACCGCTGGCCCTGACCATCTTCGTGTGGGTGTTCCTGATGAACGCCGTCGACCTGATCCCGGTCGACTGGATCCCGCAACTGGCGATGCTGATCTCCGGTGATCCGCACATCCCGTTCCGTGCCGTATCCACCACCGACCCGAACGCCACCATCGCGATGGCCTTCTGCGTGTTCGCGCTGATCATCTTCTACAGCATCAAGGTCAAGGGCATCGGCGGCTTCATCGGCGAGCTGACCCTGCACCCGTTCGGCAGCAAGAACATCTTCGTCCAGATCCTGCTGATCCCGGTCAACTTCCTGCTGGAATTCGTGACCCTGATCGCCAAGCCGATCTCGCTGGCCCTGCGTCTGTTCGGCAACATGTATGCCGGCGAGCTGGTGTTCATCCTGATCGCCGTGATGTTCGGTGCCGGTCTGCTGTGGCTGAGCGGCCTGGGCGTGGTGCTGCAATGGGCGTGGGCTGTGTTCCACATCCTGATCATCACCCTGCAAGCGTTCATCTTCATGATGCTTACCATCGTCTACCTGTCGATGGCTCACGAAGATAACCATTAAGACCGCCTGGCGTGTCTGAGGCCTCTCCGCCGGGGTGGGGGGAGGCCGAAAAAGTCCGCAAGGGCAGCTGTACCAAACGATTTTGTTTTACCGCTTCAAACTAAAAAACCTAACCAATACGACGTAAAAGTCGGGAGGAAAGATGGAAACTGTAGTTGGTCTTACCGCTATCGCTGTTGCTCTGCTGATCGGCCTGGGTGCCCTGGGTACCGCCATTGGTTTCGGCCTGCTGGGCGGCAAGTTCCTGGAAGGCGCTGCTCGCCAGCCAGAAATGGTTCCGATGCTGCAAGTCAAAATGTTCATCGTCGCCGGTCTGCTCGACGCCGTGACCATGATCGGTGTTGGTATCGCTCTGTTCTTCACCTTCGCTAATCCCTTCGTTGGTCAAATCGCTGGCTAATCACTCGAATTTTCGAGTGGATTGGTGTGATGGACTTAGAACGAGCGAGGTGTTGGCGTGAACATTAATGCAACCCTGATTGGCCAGTCCGTTGCGTTCTTCATTTTTGTACTGTTTTGCATGAAGTTCGTGTGGCCTCCGGTCATCGCGGCTTTGCAAGAACGTCAGAAGAAGATCGCGGAAGGACTGGACGCTGCCAACCGAGCAGCTCGCGACCTGGAGCTGGCCCAAGATAAAGCGGGTCAGCAACTGCGCGAAGCTAAAGCTCAGGCAGCCGAAATCATTGAGCAAGCCAAGAAACGCGGTAACCAGATCGTCGAGGAAGCCCGTGACCAGGCTCGCGTCGAAGCTGACCGTGTGAAGGCCCAGGCTCAAGCCGAGATCGAACAGGAACTGAACGGTGTCAAAGACGCGCTGCGCGCCCAAGTGGGTAGCCTGGCCGTCAACGGTGCTGAAAAGATCCTTGGCGCCACAATCGATCAAAACGCGCATGCGGAGCTGGTTAATAAACTGGCCGCTGAAATTTAAGCGAGGGCGATCATGGCAGAACTGACCACGTTGGCCCGACCTTACGCTAAGGCGGCCTTTGAGCACGCCCAGGCCCATCAGCAACTGGCCAATTGGTCAGCCATGCTCGGCCTGGCTGCTGCAGTGTCTCAAGACGACACAATGCAGCGCCTGCTCAAGGCCCCGCGACTGACGAGCGCAGAAAAGGCCGCCGCGTTTATTGACGTGTGCGGTGACAAGTTCGATGCACAGGCACAGAATTTCATTCATGTTGCCGCGGAAAACGAACGTCTCCTGCTGTTGCCGGAGATTTCGGCTCTGTTCGATCTGTACAAGGCCGAACAAGAGAAATCCGTGGACGTGGAAGTCACCAGTGCTTTTGCGTTGAACCAAGAACAGCAAGACAAACTCGCCAAGGTTCTCAGTGCACGACTCAGCCGGGAAGTGCGCCTGCACGCGACGGAGGATGCCAGCCTGATCGGTGGTGTCGTAATCCGCGCCGGCGACCTGGTTATCGATGGTTCAGTACGCGGCAAAATCGCGAAACTGGCCGAAGCATTGAAATCTTGAGTTTGAAGGGGCAGCAGAGCAATGCAGCAACTCAATCCTTCCGAAATTAGTGAAATCATCAAGGGCCGCATCGAGAAACTCGATGTAGCCTCCCAAGCCCGCAACGAAGGTACTGTCGTCAGCGTTTCTGACGGTATCGTGCGGATTCACGGTCTGGCCGACGCTATGTACGGCGAAATGATCGAGTTTCCGGGCGGCGTGTTCGGTATGGCCCTCAACCTGGAGCAAGACTCCGTTGGTGCGGTAGTACTGGGCGCGTACGACACCCTCGCTGAAGGCATGAGCGCCAAGTGCACCGGCCGCATCCTCGAAGTTCCGGTTGGTAAGGAACTGCTGGGTCGCGTCGTCGACGCACTGGGTAACCCAATTGATGGCAAAGGTCCGCTGAACAACACCGAGACCGACGCTGTTGAAAAGGTTGCACCGGGCGTTATCTGGCGTAAATCGGTAGACCAGCCTGTACAGACTGGCTACAAATCGGTTGACGCCATGATCCCTGTCGGCCGTGGCCAGCGTGAGCTGATCATCGGTGACCGTCAGATCGGCAAGACCGCCATGGCCATCGACGCCATCATCAACCAGAAAGACTCCGGTATTTTCTGTGTGTATGTTGCTGTCGGCCAGAAGCGTTCGACCGTTGCCAACATCGTTCGCAAGCTGGAAGAAAACGGCGCCCTGGCCAACACCATCGTGGTGGTTGCCAGTGCTTCGGAATCCGCCGCACTGCAATTCCTGGCGCCATACGCCGGTTGCACCATGGGCGAGTTCTTCCGTGACCGCGGCGAAGACGCACTGATCGTCTACGATGACCTGTCCAAGCAGGCTGTTGCCTACCGTCAGATCTCCCTGCTGCTGCGCCGTCCACCAGGACGCGAAGCATACCCAGGTGACGTGTTCTATCTCCACTCCCGCCTCCTGGAGCGTGCATCGCGCGTTTCCGAAGAGTACGTAGAGAAGTTCACCAACGGTGCCGTAACTGGCAAGACCGGCTCGCTGACCGCACTGCCGATCATCGAAACCCAGGCTGGCGACGTTTCCGCGTTCGTTCCGACCAACGTGATCTCGATCACCGACGGTCAGATCTTCCTGGAATCGGCCATGTTCAACTCGGGCATCCGCCCTGCAGTGAACGCCGGTGTTTCGGTATCCCGTGTAGGTGGTGCCGCTCAGACCAAGATCATCAAGAAGCTCTCCGGTGGTATCCGTACCGCTCTGGCTCAGTACCGTGAACTGGCGGCATTCGCCCAGTTCGCTTCTGACCTGGACGAAGCCACCCGCAAGCAACTCGAGCACGGTCAACGTGTTACCGAGCTGATGAAGCAGAAGCAATACGCTCCAATGTCCATCGCGGACATGGCGCTGTCGCTGTATGCCGCTGAGCGTGGGTTCCTGACCGACGTCGAAATCACCAAGATCGGCAGCTTCGAACAAGCGCTGATCGCTTTCTTCAACCGTGATCACGCCGAACTGATGGCGAAGATCAACGTGAAGGGTGACTTCAACGACGAAATCGACGCTGGCATCAAAGCCGGTATCGAGAAGTTCAAGGCCACCCAAACCTGGTAAGCCGCAGCGGGGGCTTTGCAGCCCCCGCTTGCTAACCTGATAGGTGTTACATGGCAGGCGCAAAAGAGATTCGCAGTAAGATTGCGAGCATCAAAAGCACGCAAAAAATTACCAGCGCCATGGAAAAAGTGGCGGTCAGCAAGATGCGCAAGGCTCAAATGCGCATGGCTGCTAGCCGTCCCTATGCGGAGCGTATCCGCCAGGTGATTGGTCATCTGGCCAACGCCAACCCGGAATACCGCCACCCCTTCATGATCGAACGCCCTGTCAAGCGCGCCGGTTATGTGGTTGTGAGCAGTGACCGTGGTCTGTGCGGTGGCTTGAACACCAACCTGTTCAAGGCCCTGGTCAAGGACATGGCAGCCAACCGCGAGCAAGGGGTCGAAATCGACCTGTGCGTGGTGGGCAGCAAAGGTGCGGCGTTTTTCCGCAGCTACGGCGGTAACGTCGTTGCAGCGATCAGCCACCTGGGCGAAGAGCCGTCGATCAATGATCTGATCGGCAGCGTCAAGGTCATGCTGGACGCTTACCTGGATGGTCGTATCGATCGTCTGTCCGTGGTATCGAACAAGTTCATCAATACCATGACGCAAGCCCCAACGGTCGAGCAGTTGATTCCGTTGGTTGCAACCCCGGATCAAGAACTCAAGCACCACTGGGACTACCTCTACGAACCTGACGCCAAGGAGCTGCTGGACGGCCTGATGGTGCGTTACGTGGAGTCGCAGGTCTACCAGGCGGTGGTCGAGAACAACGCGGCCGAACAAGCTGCGCGGATGATCGCAATGAAGAACGCCACCGACAACGCCGGCGACCTGATCAGCGAATTGCAGCTGATCTACAACAAGGCGCGTCAGGCTGCGATCACCCAAGAGATCTCGGAAATCGTCGGCGGCGCTGCCGCGGTTTAACGGTTCAAATATTCAGAGGATCCAGCTATGAGTAGCGGACGTATCGTTCAAATCATCGGCGCCGTCATCGACGTGGAATTCCCACGTGACAGCGTGCCGAGCGTGTACAACGCACTGAAAGTACAAGGCGCGGAAACCACCCTGGAAGTTCAGCAGCAGCTGGGCGACGGCGTGGTCCGTACCATTGCGATGGGCTCGACCGAAGGCTTGAAGCGCGGTCTGGACGTCGTCGACAGCGGCGCAGCCATCTCCGTACCGGTCGGTAAAGCGACCCTGGGCCGGATCATGGACGTGCTGGGCAACCCGATCGACGAAGCTGGTCCGATCGGTGAAGAAGAGCGCTGGGGCATTCACCGCGAAGCGCCTTCGTTCGCTGACCAGGCAGGCGGCAACGACCTGCTGGAAACCGGCATCAAGGTTATCGACCTGGTCTGCCCGTTTGCCAAAGGCGGTAAAGTTGGTCTGTTCGGTGGTGCCGGTGTAGGCAAGACCGTAAACATGATGGAGCTGATCCGTAACATCGCCATCGAGCACAGCGGTTATTCCGTGTTCGCCGGTGTGGGTGAGCGTACTCGTGAGGGTAACGACTTCTACCACGAGATGAAGGACTCCAACGTTCTCGACAAGGTAGCGCTGGTCTACGGTCAGATGAACGAGCCACCAGGAAACCGTCTGCGCGTAGCGCTGACCGGCCTGACCATGGCCGAGAAGTTCCGTGACGAAGGTAACGACGTTCTGCTGTTCGTCGACAACATCTATCGTTACACCCTGGCCGGTACCGAAGTATCCGCACTGCTGGGCCGTATGCCTTCGGCGGTAGGTTACCAGCCGACCCTGGCTGAAGAGATGGGCGTTCTGCAAGAACGTATCACTTCGACCAAGGAAGGTTCGATCACCTCGATCCAGGCCGTATACGTACCTGCGGACGACCTGACCGACCCGTCGCCAGCCACCACCTTCGCCCACTTGGACGCCACCGTCGTACTGTCCCGTGACATCGCCTCCCTGGGTATCTACCCAGCGGTCGATCCACTGGACTCGACTTCGCGCCAGCTGGACCCGAACGTGATCGGCAACGAGCACTACGAAACCGCTCGCGGCGTTCAGTACGTGCTGCAGCGCTACAAAGAGCTGAAGGACATCATTGCGATCCTGGGCATGGACGAACTGTCCGAGACCGACAAGCAACTGGTTTCCCGTGCTCGTAAGATCCAGCGCTTCCTGTCCCAGCCGTTCTTCGTGGCTGAAGTCTTCACCGGTTCTCCAGGCAAATACGTTTCCCTGAAAGACACCATTGCTGGCTTCAAAGGCATCCTCAACGGTGACTACGACCACCTGCCAGAACAAGCGTTCTACATGGTCGGCGGCATCGAAGAAGCAGTCGAGAAAGCCAAGAAACTGTAATCCCGGCGCCCCGCGAGGGGCGCTAATCAGGTTGAGGCAAGCAGATGGCTATGACAGTCCATTGCGATATCGTCAGCGCGGAAGGAGAGATCTTCTCCGGCCTGGTCGAGATGGTGATTGCGCACGGCAACCTGGGTGATCTTGGTATCGCTCCAGGCCACGCCCCGCTGATCACTAATCTGAAGCCTGGTCCGATCACGCTGACCAAGCAGGGTGGCGCCCAAGAGGTGTTCTACATCTCTGGTGGTTTCCTCGAGGTCCAGCCGAACATGGTCAAGGTGCTTGCCGATACCGTGCAACGTGCTGCCGACCTGGACGAAGCTCAGGCCCAGGAAGCCCTCAAGGCTGCCGAGAACGCCCTGAACGCCAAAGGCGCGGAGTTCGACTACGGCGCCGCTGCCGCACGTCTGGCCGAAGCCGCAGCTCAGCTGCGCACCGTCCAGCAGTTGCGCAAGGGAAGGTAATTCGGCCTACAGGCTGATTGCTTTCGCCGCGATTGAGTTAAAGGGTAGCCTCGGCTACCCTTTTTCTTTTTCTGCATATCTCATTTCGGTCATTCATCGACCTCTCCCCGGATTTGGTAGCCAGTCAATGTCTCTCGATATCGTTATTCTCGCGGCAGGCCAGGGCACACGCATGCGCTCGGCCGTGCCCAAGGTACTGCACCCGGTCGCCGGCAACTCGATGCTTGGCCATGTTATCCACAGCGCCCGCCAGCTCGAGCCCCAGGGTATTCACGTGGTGATCGGACATGGTGCCGAGCTGGTTCGCGAGCGACTGGCTGCCGATGACCTGAATTTTGTGTTGCAGGACAAACAGCTGGGCACAGGCCACGCCGTGGCCCAGGCCTTGCCGGCGCTCAGTGCCGACACCGTGCTGATCCTCTACGGCGATGTACCGCTGATCGAGGTGGACACCCTGCAGCGTTTGCTGGCCAGGGTAAACCCGCAGCAACTGGGCCTGCTCACTGTGACCCTGGCCGACCCGACCGGCTACGGCCGTATCGTGCGCGACGACCAGGGCCAGGTGGCTGCCATTGTCGAGCACAAGGATGCCAGCGACGCACAGAAGGCGATCAATGAAGGCAACACCGGCATCCTTGCCGTACCGGGGGCTCGGTTGGCCGAGTGGCTGGGCCGCCTGTCGAACCACAACGCACAGGGTGAGTACTACCTGACCGACGTGATCGCCATGGCAGTGGCCGACGGCCTGGTGGTGGCCACCGAGCAGCCGCTGGACCCGATGGAAGTGCAGGGCGCCAACGACCGTCGTCAGTTGGC
Organism: Pseudomonas sp. VE 267-6A; assembly: GCF_024126555.1. Classification (NCBI taxonomy): domain Bacteria; kingdom Pseudomonadati; phylum Pseudomonadota; class Gammaproteobacteria; order Pseudomonadales; family Pseudomonadaceae; genus Pseudomonas; species Pseudomonas sp. VE 267-6A. The sequence continues at coordinate 113,227 of NZ_JAMYBY010000009.1, read as the reverse complement.
CGAACTGGAGCGTCATTATCAATTGCGCGAAGGTTGTCGCCTGATGGCCCAGGGCGTGACCCTGCGTGACCCGGCGCGTTTCGACGTGCGCGGCGAAGTCATCGTGGGGCGTGACGTGCTCATCGACGTCAACGTTATCCTCGAAGGCCGCGTGGTGATCGAGGATGACGTGGTCATCGGCCCGAACTGCGTGATCAAGAACAGTACCCTGCGCAAGGGCGCAGTGGTCAAGGCCAACAGCCACCTCGAAGGTGCCGTGCTGGGCGAGGGCAGCGATGCCGGTCCGTTCGCGCGGCTGCGCCCGGGCAGCGTGCTGGATGCCCGTGCGCATGTGGGTAACTTTGTCGAACTGAAGAATGCCCACCTGGGTGAAGGTGCCAAAGCAGGCCACCTGACCTACCTGGGTGATGCCGAGGTGGGGGCGCGCACCAATATCGGCGCCGGCACCATCACCTGCAACTACGACGGGGCCAACAAATTCCGTACCGTACTGGGCGAAGATGTCTTCATCGGTTCCAACAACTCGCTGGTGGCGCCTGTGGATATCCTCGATGGGGCCACCACCGCTGCGGGGTCCACCATCACCCAGACGGTCGAGGCTGGCCAGTTGGGCGTGGCCCGCGGTCGTCAGCGCAACATCGATGGCTGGAAACGGCCAGAGAAGATCAAGAAGAGCTGAGTTGTCCACAGCTCTGAAAAAGCCGACCGCATTGTGCATAAGTCGGCTTTTTTTTTGCCTGGCATTCGAGTGTGGATAACCTGACCCCAGCAACGCCTTATCCACAGAAATAGTTTCATTGCCTGCTTGACCAAATGAAAGCTTTAGGTTTTGATTGACGTCATTATCTTTCGAATCGAAACTTAACTTCTCATGTCGAAACGAAACACACCTCAACGCCGCCACAACATCCTGGCCTTGCTGCATGAGCAGGGCGAGGTGAGTGTGGATGCACTGGCCAAGCGTTTCGAAACCTCCGAAGTCACCATTCGCAAGGACCTCGCCGCGTTGGAGGCCAACGGCCTGCTGCTGCGCCGCTACGGTGGCGCGGTGACCCTTCCTCAGGAACTGTTCGCCGACCAGGGCCAGCGCGTCTCTCTCTACAAACAGGCCATCGCTCGTGCCGCCGTGGCGCGGATTCGCGAGCATGCGCGCATCATCATCGACAGCGGCAGCACCACGGCTTCGATGATCCCCGAACTGGGTCAGCAACCGGGGCTGGTGGTGATGACCAACTCGCTGAACGTGGCCCGTGCCTTGAGCGAACTGGAACACGAACCGGTACTGCTGATGACCGGCGGCACCTGGGACCCGCATTCCGAATCGTTCCAGGGCCAGGTTGCCGAGCAGGTACTACGCTCCTACGATTTCGACCAACTGTTCATTGGTGCCGATGGTATCGACCTGGTGCGCGGCACCACCACCTTCAACGAATTGCTGGGGTTGAGCCGGGTGATGGCCGAGGTGGCCCGCGAAGTGATCGTGATGGTCGAGTCGGACAAGGTCGGGCGCAAGATTCCCAACCTGGAGCTGCCCTGGGCCAGCGTGAATACCCTGATTACCGACGAACGCCTGCCCCAGGAGGCACGCGATCAAATTCAAGCCCGCGGCATCAACCTCATCTGTGCCGCTATCAGCTAGGAGCAACATCTATGTGTGGAATCGTGGGCGCCGTCGCCGAACGCAACATCACCACCATCCTGATCGAAGGCCTCAAGCGCCTGGAATACCGCGGCTATGACAGTGCCGGCCTGGCTGTCTTCACCCAGCAGGGCCACCTTGAACGCCGTCGTCGCATCGGCAAGGTCAGCGAGCTGGAAGCGGCCGTTGCCGCCGAGCCGCTGGTCGGCAACCTGGGTATCGCCCACACCCGCTGGGCGACCCATGGCGCGCCAACCGAAGGCAATGCACACCCGCATTTCTCCGGCCACGACCTGGCGGTGGTGCACAACGGCATCATCGAGAACCACGATGTGCTGCGTGAACAGCTCAAGGGCCTGGGCTACGTATTCACCTCGCAGACCGACACCGAAGTGATCGTGCACCTGCTGCACCACACCCTCAAAAGCCTGCCGGACCTGGCCGACGCCCTCAAGGCGACCGTCAAGCAACTGCATGGCGCCTATGGCCTGGCGGTGATCAGCGCCAGCCAGCCAGACCGCCTGCTGGCCGCACGCAGCGGCAGCCCGCTGGTGATCGGCCTGGGCCACGGTGAGAACTTCCTGGCCTCCGACCAGTTGGCCCTGCGCCAGGTCACCGACCGCTTCATGTACCTGGAGGAGGGCGACATCGCCGAGATTCGCCGCGACCAGATCACCATCTGGGCCGTCGATGGCCAGCCGGTGCAGCGCGAGGCCGTGCAGTATCACGAAGGCGCGGAAGCGGCCGACAAGGGCCATTACCGCCACTTCATGCTCAAGGAAATCCACGAGCAGCCCACCGTGGTGCAGCGCACCCTGGAAGACCGCCTGGGTTCGGATCACGTGTTGGTGCAGGCTTTCGGCCCCAAGGCGGCCGAGCTGTTCCCCAAGGTGCGCAATGTACAGATCGTGGCCTGCGGCACCAGCTACCATGCGGGCATGGTTGCGCGTTACTGGCTCGAAGAGCTGGCCGGTATTCCGTGCCAGGTCGAAGTGGCCAGTGAATTCCGCTACCGCAAGGTGGTGGTGCAGCCCGACACCCTGTTCGTGTCGATTTCCCAGTCGGGCGAAACTGCAGACACCCTGGCGGCGCTGCGCAATGCCAAGGAGCTGGGCTTCCTTGCCAGCCTGGCCATCTGCAACGTCGGCATCAGCTCGCTGGTGCGTGAATCGGACCTGACACTGCTGACCCGTGCCGGCCCTGAAATCGGCGTGGCCTCGACCAAGGCGTTCACCACCCAGCTGGTGTCGCTGATGTTGCTGACCCTGTCGCTGGGACGCGTGCGTGGCACCTTGCCGGCTGGCGTCGAAGCCGAACTGGTCGAGCAACTGCGTCGTCTGCCGGTACGCCTGGGCGAAGCGCTGGCGATGGACGCCACCATCGAGAAGACGTCCGAGCTGTTCGCCGACAAGCATCACACCCTGTTCCTGGGCCGTGGCGCGCAGTTCCCGGTGGCGATGGAAGGGGCGCTCAAGCTCAAGGAAATCTCCTACATCCACGCCGAAGCCTACCCGGCTGGCGAGCTCAAGCACGGCCCGCTGGCGCTGGTGGATGCCGACATGCCGGTCGTTACCGTGGCACCGAACAACGAGCTGCTGGAGAAGCTCAAGTCCAACCTGCAGGAAGTGCGCGCCCGTGGCGGCGAGCTGATCGTGTTCGCCGACGAGAAGGCTGGCATGAGCAATGGCGAGGGCACCCATGTGATCGCCATGCCGCACATCATCGATGCGCTGGCACCGATCCTGTACACCATCCCGCTGCAATTGCTGTCGTACTACGTGGCCGTGCTCAAGGGCACCGACGTCGACCAGCCCCGCAACCTGGCCAAGTCGGTGACGGTGGAGTAAGGGGCCGGTCAGGCCCAGGCACTCCACACCGCCAAAAGATCCGGGAAGGTTCGCCTTCCCGGATCCTGCTTGCCCCGCACACCCGTGCGGTCGCTGCTCAATCCATCAACAAGCCTTGCCTGGCCTGATCGATCATCGCCTCGACCAGCGGGTTGTTGTGCCCGTCGTGCCAGGCCACGGCGGTGGTGACCACCTTCACTTCTGGCTGCAACGGCCGGACCAGTACGTTTTCAGGGGCCAGCTTGTCCATCGAGGCGGGCACCAATGCGATGCCCTGGCCGCAGCTGACGAACGCCACCTGGGAAGATACCGAGCGCACCTGGTGCACGATGCGTGGCGCGAAACCGCTGGCTTTGCATAACCCCACCAGGCAGTCGAAGTACACCGGGCTCACATCCCGTGAAGCCATCACCAGGGTTTCATCGGCAAGCGCCCCTAGGCTGATCGCCGCACACTTCGCCAGATGATGGTCGTTGGGTAGCGCCACCGCCAGACGATCCTCGGACAGCGGCATGGATTGCAGGTGGCGGCCCAGGTTCCCCTCTAGACGCGCAAAGGCAATGTCGATATCCCCAGCCTCCAGCGCAGGGATGGCTTCTGCACTGTCGATTTCCCGCACCGATACCGTAATCAGTGGGTGGTCCTGCTTGAACCGCTCGATCAATGGCGGCAGCACATCGATCATGGCCGAGGTGATCGCCCCGATCGTCAGCACGCCAGCATGACCGGCCACGGCTTCATGCACCGCCAGCTCGAGCCGCTCGAGCTGGTCGGCAAACTTGCGCACCGCCGGCAGAATCGCCGCCCCAACTGCGGTGAGCTGCGCGCCGCGGCGCGAGCGGGTGAACAGTTGCACGCGCAAGGACTGTTCAAGGGCCTGGATCTGTTCGGTCAACGGCGGCTGCGACATGCCCAGGCGCCTGGCGGCGCGGCTGAAGTTCTGGTCCTCGGCAACGGCCAGGAACAACCAGAGATGACGTATCAGGCGGAAATTGATCACAGTGTGCTTCCATATGTCAGGGCTATGACAAGCTTAGTTTCTTAGGAATATACGTATCAAAGCACCTTGTCGATACTCAGGTCTCATCTCCCAAGAGGTCTGCAACCGATGAGCCTGAAAGCCACGCTTGAACGCCTGGCAGCGCTCGACACCAACACCGTGTCGGACGCGCTGGACTTCCTCGAACTTCCTGGCGCCACCAACGGGCTGATGCCGCTCTGGAACTGCCCGCAAATCGTCGGCCGTGCCAGCACCGTGCAGCTCGGCCCCAAGCAGGGCACGGCGCCAGACGTTCACCTGATTACACCGGTGGTGGAGCGAATCACCACCGATGATCGCGTTCTGGTCATTGCCGGTGGCCTCCACGGCGTTTCCAGTTGGGGCGATATCCTGGCCAATGCGGCGCGATGCAAGGGCATCCGTGGCACGGTCACCGATGGCTTCAGCCGCGATATCCGCGCCAATGCAGACATCGGCTACCCGGTATTTGGCTGCGGCATAACCATGATCAGCGCACGCAATCGGCTCATTCAAGTCGACGCTGCGGTCAAGGTGCACATGGCCGGCGTGGCGGTCGAAGAAGATGACTACGTGATCGCCGACGAATGCGGCACCGTTTTCATTCAAGCCGCTGTCATTGAGCAGGTTCTGGCCCTGGCCGAGCGGATAGACCGGCGCCAGGCCGGCATGCTCGATGCCGTGCGGGCGGGCCGCTCGGTCGAACACGTGATGCATGACGCCCAATTCGAAGCCATCAAGGCGGAGCACTGAAATGAGCCTGTCCGATAAAGACCTCGTCGCGTTGTTCGATGGCCTGGATACCCCTGGCGTCTCCGATGCCCTGGACAGATTGGGCCTTGCTGGCCAGGCCTTCGGCATTGCGCCGCTGGCCAACTACGACCAGGTGCTGGTAGGTCCGGCCTTCACCGTGCAGTACGTCAGCGCAGGCACTCCGCCAGGCACGGTTGGCGACTTCATGGATGACGTGGCCCCGGGTGATGTCGTGGTGATCGCCAATCAAGGACGCACCGATTGCACGGTGTGGGGCGACATCATGACCCAGTACGCACTGGCCCGTGGTGTCGCCGCAACGGTCATCGACGGCGTTTGCCGTGATGTGAACAAGGCACTGGGTGACGGTTACCCGATGTTCAGCAAAGGCCGCTTCATGCGCACCGGCAAGGACCGCGTGGAAGTGGCTACCGTCAACCAGCCGGTGTCGGTTGGCACTGCCCGGGCCTGTGCCCGCGATATCGTCGTGGCCGACGCCAACGGTGTGGTCATCGTACCGCGCAGCCGCGCCCGGGAAGTCGCCGACACAGCACACCGTATCGAGCAGGTCGAGGCGCAGATTCGTCAGCAACTGGCCGGTGGCAAAGGCCTCAGGCAAGCCCGGGCCGCCCTCGGTTATCACACCCTGCAGAGCAAGCAGCCATGAGCCTTCCACACGATTATCAACCCATCGCCAAGGCCCTTGGCAGTTCCACCCTTTACGAGGCCTCGGGCCTGCCGTGCGCGGTTGACCGGCAGATCAGGGCCGTCTGGCCCGGTGCATTCATTGCTGCGCCGGCGTACCCGCTGCAGTGCGCGCCGGGGGACAACCTTGGCCTGCACCTGGCCGTGGCCAAGGCGCCACGCGGCAGCGTGCTGGTGTGTGATTCCGCCGATTTCGTCGCCGGCTACTGGGGTGAGGTACTGACCGTGGCTGCAGAAACCGCCGGCATCGTCGGCCTGGTGATCAACGGCGGCGTGCGGGATGTTGCAGCGCTCCAGGCGCGAGGTTTCGCGGTGTTTGCGCGAGGTATCTCGGTCAAGGGGACGGTGAAGGCCACCGCGCCTTCGGTGGGCAAGCCGTTCGTCTTCAGCGGCGCCCCGGTCTGCGCCGGCGACCTGGTGGTTGCCGACGAGGATGGCGTGATCATCATTCCGGTCGCCGCTGTGGAGCGCACCCTGCGCGAAGGCCGGCAACGCGCGGACAAGGAGGCGCTGTTGATGGCCAGGCTGCGCGAAGGTCACACCACGCTCGATCTGCTTGGGCTGACCCGCCCGCAGGAGCAGCCATGAGCCTTGAAGCCCTGAATCATCGCCTGGAGTCCGCCAGGCCTTCGGCGACTTACGCCATCATCGACCGTGTAGCCGTGCTGCGCGCCGAGGGGCGCAGCATCATCTCGCTGTGTGCCGGCGAACCTGACTTCGACACCCCTGATCATATCCGCGCCGCAGCCATACAGGCCATCAACAACGGCCACACCCGCTACACCCAGGTGGCGGGCCTTCGCGCTCTGCGCGAAGCGATCGCGCGCAAGTTCCAGCGCGAAAATGGTCTGGATGTCGGTTGGCAGGACACCCTGGTAGGCAGTGGCGGCAAGCAGGTGATCTTCAATGCCCTGGCTGCGACGCTGAACGAGGGCGACGAGGTGGTGGTCCCCGCGCCGTACTGGGTGAGCTATCCCGAAATGGTTCAGCTGTGTGGTGGCGAGCCGCGCATTGTCGCTTGTGGTGCGGGGTCAGGCTTCAAGCTGACGCCGCAGGCATTGTCAGGTGCTATCGGCCCCAAGACCCGCTGGCTCATTCTCAACTCGCCCGCCAACCCGACCGGTGCGGTATACAGCCGTGCAGAGCTCGAAGCGCTGGCAAAGGTCCTGCTGGCCCACCCTGAGGTGTTGATCCTGGCGGACGATATCTATGAGCATCTGATCTTCGATGGCCGCGACTTTCTTACCCTGGCCCAGGTAGAACCGCAGCTGGCGCCGCGCACGCTGACCATGAACGGCGTATCCAAGGCCTACGCCATGACCGGCTGGCGCATCGGCTTCGCCACGGGGCCGCGCTGGTTGCTCGACGCGATGCAGAAGCTGCAAGGTCAGCAGACGTCGGGGGCATGTTCGATCTCCCAGCATGCGGCGATAGCCGCGCTGGACGGCCCCAGGGCATTCATCGCCCACAGCCGCGAAGTGTTCCAGCGTCGTCGTGATTTCATGGTAGCGCTGCTGAATCAGGCGCCAGGCATCCGTTGCGAACTTCCGGCGGGTGCGTTCTATGCCTTTGCCGACTGTACGGGGTTGATTGGCAAGTGCTCCCCGGGCGGGCGCACGCTGGTCGACGATGAGGCGGTAGCGCTGGCGCTGCTGGATGAGGCCGGTGTTGCCGTCGTACAGGGCAGCGCATTTGGCCTGCCGGGCTATCTGCGCATTGCCTACGCGCTGGATGACCTGTCGCTGCGAGCGGCCTGCGAGGCCATCGGTCGTTTTTGCCACAGCGTACGTCAGCTCCCTTGAGGCGCGTGCCTCAAGCTATCACAGTGTCGACCAGCTCCAGCGCCACGCTTCACACCGGAAAAAGCGGGCAGCCGCTTCTGCTGGTTGAACAGCCGCGTTGTGCGCTGAGGGCCGGTGAACTGTCCACCGACAATCAGGGAATCAACTGGGTTTGCCGTTCAACCGCGCCAGCGTTTCATCCAGCTCATCAATCTGCCCCGGCGCTTCGGTCACCACACTGAAGTCGCTCACTTCGACCGCCCCCAACCCATGCCCCAACAGGTGGAACGAGAACGCCTTGCGCGACTCGTTGTTGTCGAACGTGAACTCCATTTCCAGCGGCTGATCCGGCGTGACCAGCATCTCCTCGGTAGGTAGCCCCACCAGCACCTCCTGCTCGAACTCCTTGGTCTTGAGCACGATATAGGCGTTCTGCTGCGGGTCGGCCGAACGTACCGTCAGGCGCACCCGGGTGTGCGAGCCCTTGGGCATCTCCAGGTACTGCGCGCCGATCAGGTTGTCGGCCCAGTCATCCTTGATCTGCGGCTGCAGCGGGATCACTGTCGCGCTGCCAAACTGGTAGTGCTGGTTCAGCGGTGAGCCCATCACTGATTGATCCAGTGCGCTGGCGCGCGCCTGCACCTGGCGTGCCCGCTGGCCACGGAAGCGATCTGTCAGGTTGGCGCGTTCGGCAATGAAGCCGGTACTGGCATACGACCGGCAGCGCTGCTGGAAATCGCATTCGGTGAAGGTGGCATTGCCATCGTGATAGCGCAGCTTGCCGTTGGTGAACGACATGATTTCACGCCCGTTGTCATAGTCGCGCAGCAGCGAACGCCCACTGAGGGCGTTGGGCACCGGGAAGCCGAAGTAGTCGAGCACCGATGCGGTCAGGTCGACGTGACCGTACACGCCGGATTTCACCTGTGGCAGTTGTGCCTGCTCGGGCGCCAGCATCAGGTTGAAGCCCCACGAAGACGCCAGGCGTACACCGTCGATGCCATGGGATTCGTCCGAGGTGATCACCACCAGGGTGTCCTTGAGTACCCCCTGACGTTCCAGCCCGGCAAGAAAGTTATCCACAGCGTCGTCGAGGTAGGCCACTGCCGCCTGCTTGGGCGTGGCGTAGCGTTCGAGGTACTCTGCCGGCGCGGAATAGGGCTGGTGGGTGCCCACGGTCAGCAGGGTGAGCATCCACGGTTCAGGCTGCTTCTGCAGTTGGCCGACATAGTCCAGCGCGCCTTCGAAAAACGCCTTGTCGTCCTTGCCCCACGGGAAGTCCAGGTAGTTGGGGTTCTTGAACCAGTCCAGGCCCAGGGTGGTATCGAAGCCGATGTGCGGCATGATCTTGTCCTTGGCCATGAAGCGCAGCCCGGCACCCTGCAGGTAGTGCGTGCTGAAGCCATGTTCGCGCAATTGCGCCGGCAGGCATTCCTGGTTGCGCTGGTTCTGCGTCAGCAACTCGACCCCCTTGGGGGTACCGTTGTCGAGCTTGTCGTAGTCGCCACACAGCATGGCGTAGAGGCCACGGATGGTCTGGTGGGTATGCAGCACGTAGTCGGGGGTGTTCATGCCGCGTTCGGCCCAGGCGCTCAGCTTGGGCATCAGGTGTTCCTGGTAGGCGGGGTTGAGGGTGCGTCGGTTGATGTCCAGGTAAGCCCCCGGGATGCCTTCCAGCGCGACCACCAGCACGTTGCGCGCGCTGCCGGGCGCGTCGAGCAGCGGCTTGCCGCTCAGGTCCAGGCGGGTCAGGCCGGCCATGGCCACGGGTGGGTCGACCACATCGGCCTCCAGCCAGTCTTCGATACGCGCCTGGCTTTCACCCACGCCTACCGCCAGCAATTGATGTGGCAGGTTGAACACCTGCCACTCGTCCGCTTCGGCAGGTTCCCAGGCCTGGGTACCGGCATGCACCAGCAGGCAGGTCACGGGCACCGCCCACAGGTGCCGCGGCAATGGCGCGACGGGTCTGGCCCGGGCCGCCCAGCGGGTCGCAAGCCACAACAGCAGGCCAAGCCCCAGGGCAATGGCGAAGCCAGGGTTGGCCAGGCTGCCACCGGCGGAGTTTTCCATGAACTGCACATCGGTGAGGTAGTGCAGGTCGGCCGGGGTCGGCAATCGGCCTACTGCGGCCACCAGCTCGGCACTGGCCAGGCTCAGCGCTCCCCACGCCAGCACCACGGGCACTGCCAGCCATACCGGACGACGGTACAGCAGAACGACCAGTGCTCCACCGAGGCCCACGTCGGACAGGTACCCCAGCGGATCGGCCCAGCCGTTCGCCACGCGCAGGCATACAGGAACCACCACCAGCAGCCCGAACAGGGCGGCGAGCGAAGCGCGAGGGTGCTGCAACCAGCGATAGATACGTTTCACGGGGGCGTTCGTCATCATGTCGTCATGTAAATGTGGTGATGGTACCAAGTGCAGTACATCTCCACAGCATTCCGGCAACAAGTCGAAACCCAGTTTTCTGGCCTGGATCAATGTCGAATGCGCCTCCATGGCTTACCGTGGTGGGTTCCTGCCACTCTTTTCAAGGATGAAACGCAATGCAGTCAATGGACCGCAATCATGATATTCAGCCCCTGTCGCGGGCAGACATGACCATCGAGCTCAACGGTCGGCCGGTACCGGCCGCGGCAGGCGAAAGCGTGCTCAACGTGCTGCACGCAGTGGGCCTGCGCCAGGTGGCACGCAACGACCATGGCCAGGTCACGGGTGCCTTCTGCGGCATGGGCGTGTGCCACTGCTGCCTGGTGTCGATCAACGGTCGCCCCAAGCGCCGCGCCTGCCAGACCATCGTCAAGCCGGGCATGCAGGTCGAAACCGGGGTCAACCGCTTCGACGTGGAGGGTGTCGAATGAGCCTGCGTCCGGTAATAGTCGGCGGCGGTTCGGCAGGCATGGCGGCTGCCATCGAACTGGCCCGGCATGGCGTCTCCAGCGTGCTGTTCGACGAAGCTTCGCGTCTGGGCGGGGTGGTCTATCGCGGCCCTTTGCGCAGCGGCGTCGACCTGGGCTACCTGGGCAAGCGTTATGCCAGCGCGCTGAAAACCCTGCACGAAGAGTTCGCCGATTGTGCCGAGCGCATCGACGTGCGCCTGGAAACCCGTGTGGTCGGGGGCGAAGGCGGCAACCGCCTGATGGTGCTGGACAGCGACGAGCAGCTGCACGAAGTGGAGTACAGCCACCTGGTACTGTCCGCCGGCTGCCACGAGCGCAACGTGCCGTTCCCCGGCTGGACCCTGCCCGGCGTGATGCTGCTGGGCGGTCTGCAGTTGCAGATCAAGAGCGGCGTGGTCAAGCCGCTGGGCACCACCGTCATCGCCGGCACCGGCCCGCTGCTGCCCCTGGTGGCATGCCAACTGCACGCGGCCGGGGTCAAGGTGGAAGGGGTGTACGAGGCATGTGCCTTCGGCAAGATCGCCAAGGAAAGCCTGGCTCTGCTGAACAAGCCGCAGCTGTTTCTCGACGGCCTGAGCATGCTCGGTTATCTGAAGCTCAACGGTATCCCCATGAACTACGGCTGGGGCGTGGTAGGTGCCAACGGCGAGGGCGAACTCACCGAAGTGCGCCTGGCCCCCTACAGTGACAACTGGCAGCCGGACATCAGCCGTGTGCAGCGCGTCTCGGCGCAGACCCTGGCCGTGGGCTACGGCTTCATTCCGCGCACCCAGCTCAGTCAGCAGATGGGCCTGGCCCACGGCTTCAACGAAGACGGCTACCTGCGCGCCGAAAGCAACGTGTGGCAACAGAGCAGCGAGCCGCACATTCACCTGGCCGGTGACATGGGCGGGATTCGCGGTGGCGAAGCCGCGATGCTCACCGGGCGCATCGCCGCCGTGTCGATCCTGCACCAGGCTCAGGTCATCACCCCCGAACAGGCGCTGGACCTGCGCGAGCGCTACCTGGGCAAGCTGGCCGCGATCAAGCGCTTTCGTGCCGGGGTAGACCGCTACACACTGCGCGGCACTGAGCAGATCACGCTGCCCGCACCCGACACCGTCATCTGCCGCTGCGAGCACGTCACCCGCAGCGACATCGACCGCGCCCTGGAGCAGGGTGTACAGGACATGGCCGGGCTGAAGATGCGGACCCGCGTGAGCATGGGCGATTGCCAGGGCCGCATGTGCGTGGGCTACTGCAACGATCGCCTGCGCCAGGCCACCGGGCGTGCCGATGTGGGCTGGCTGCGCCCGCGGTTCCCCATCGACCCGATCCCTTTCTCCGCATTCAAGAACCTCGGCACGGAAGCTGAAGCATGAACAGAACCTATGATGTGGTCATCGCCGGCGGCGGTGTGATCGGCGCTTCCTGCGCCTACCAGTTGTCCAAGCGTGGCAACCTCAGGATCGCGCTGATCGACGCCAAGCGCCCCGGCAACGCTACCCGCGCCTCGGCGGGCGGGTTGTGGGCGATCGGCGAATCGGTCGGCCTGGGCTGCGGGGTGATCTTCTTTCGCATGATGTCGCAAAAGCACAAGCGCGAAGCCAACGGCGCCGCCGTGGCGGTCGATTCCAGCACCCCGCACATCCTGCCGCAGTCGTTCTTCGACTTCGCGCTGCAATCCAATGCCTTGTACCCCGGCCTGCACCAGGAACTGATGGAGCGCCACGGCATGGACTTCAAGTTCGAGCGCACCGGCCTCAAGTACGTGATCTACGACGACGAGGACCGCCTGTACGCCGAGCATATCGTCGCGCAGATCCCGCACCTGGCCCACGAGGTTCGCTGGCTCGACCGCGATGCCCTGCGCAAGGCCGAGCCAGCCGTCAGCCACCATGCCCACGGCGCGCTGGAGTTCCTGTGCGATCACCAGGTCAGCCCGTTCCGTCTGGCCGATGCCTACACCGAAGGTGCGCGGCAGAACGGCGTCGACCTGTTCCTCAACACCAACGTCACCGGCGTGCTGCACCAGGGCGACCGGGTGGTGGGGGTCAAGACCGACGTGGAAGGCGAGTTTCATTGCCAGACCCTGATCAACGCCGGCGGCGCCTGGGCGGCAGAACTGAGCGAGATGGCCACCGGCCTGAGCATTCCGGTCAAGCCGGTCAAGGGCCAGATCCTGCTCACCGAGCGCATGCCCAAGCTGCTGCAAGGCTGCCTGACCACCGCCGATTGCTACATGGCGCAGAAGGACAACGGTGAGATCCTGATCGGCAGCACCACCGAAGACAAGGGCTTCGACGTCACCACCACCTATCCGGAAATCAACGGTCTGGTGCAGGGCGCGGTACGCTGCATTCCGGAGCTGGCGCAGATCAACCTCAAGCGCAGCTGGGCAGGACTGCGTCCCGGTTCGCCGGACGAGCTGCCGATTCTCGGCCCGGTGCAGAGCGTGAGTGGCTACCTCAATGCCTGTGGGCACTTTCGCACCGGCATCCTGACCTCGGCGATCACTGGCGTGCTGATCGACAAGGTGCTGCATGAGGAGGCACTGCCGCTGGACCTGACGCCGTTTCTCGCGGACCGCTTCGGTACTCAGCCCAAAGCCGCCCAGGCCTGACCCGGTGCGTGCCTGAACCTGCGGTGATGGTTGCCGTCGGTTCAGGCGCACGGATCAAGCGTGCAGGCTGACCGGGGTCAGATCTGCATGGCCATGCCTTCGACGTTCATCGCCGCCTGGCGCAAGGCCTCGGAGCGAGTCGGGTGCGGGTGGCAGGTGAGGGCGATGTCTTCGGCCGAGGCCGAGAACTCCATGGCCACGCAGTACTCACCGATCATCTCGCTGACGCACGGGCCAACCAGGTGCACGCCGAGTACCTCGTCGGTTTCTGCATCGGCCAGCACCTTGGCGAAGCCTTCGGTCTCGTGGTTGATCTTGGCCCGGCTGTTGGCCATGAACGGGAACTTGCCGACCTTGTAGGCGCGGCCTTCGGCCTTGAGCTGCTCTTCGGTCTTGCCCACGCTGGCCAGTTCGGGGCGGGTGTAGATCACCCCCGGGATCAGCCCGTAGTTCACTTCGTGGGCCTTGCCGTGGATGCGCTCGATGCAGGCGATGGCTTCGTCTTCGGCCTTGTGGGCGAGCATCGGGCCGCTGGTGACGTCGCCGATCACCCACACGCCCGGCACGCTGGTGCGATGGCCCTGGTTCTCGAGCATGCCGCGCTTGTCGGTCTGCAGGCCTACCGTTTCCAGGCCCAGGCCCTGGGTGTAGGGGCGACGGCCGATGGCGACCAGCACGTAGTCGGCCTGCAGGGTTTCGGCGGTGCCGCCGGCGGCCGGTTCGAGGGTCAGGCTGACACCGTCGGCCGACGGCGTGGCCTGGGTCACCTTGCTGCCCAGCTTGAAGCTCATGCCTTGCTTGGCCAATGCGCGCTGCAGGGTCTTGGCGGTTTCTTCGTCGGTGCCGGGGCAGATGCGGTCGAGGTATTCCACCACGGTGACCTGGCTACCGAGGCGGCGCCACACCGAGCCCAGCTCCAGCCCGATCACGCCCGCGCCGATCACCACCAGGTGTTTGGGCACCTGGGGCAGGGCGAGGGCGCCGGTGGAGTCGATGATGCGCTGGTTGTCGATGGTCACGCCGGGCAGCGGAGTCGGCTCGGACCCGGTGGCGATGACGATGTCCTTGGCCTGCAGTTCGGTCACGGCGCCCTGGTCATCGGTGACCTTGACCTTGCCCACGCCATCGAGCTGGCCCCAGCCCTTGATCCAGTCGACCTTGTTCTTGCGGAACAGGAACTCGATGCCCTTGGTCAGGCCCGCGACGCTCTCGTCCTTCTGTTTCATCATCTGCGCCAGGTTCAGGCTTGGCTTGACCTCGATACCGAGGTTGGCGAACTCGCTGCCGGCAGCCGCTTCGTAGAGTTCGGAGGCATGCAGCAGGGCCTTGGACGGCATGCAGCCAACGTTCAGGCAGGTGCCACCGAGGGTCGGGCGACCTTCGACACAGGCCACGCTCAGGCCCAGCTGGCCTGCGCGAATGGCAGCGTTGTAGCCGCCAGGGCCGCCGCCGATGATCACGACATCATAGGTTTTCATTGTTGTACTCCCGGATGAAGAATCGACAATGCAGCCAAGGTTAGGGGCCGATCTGGAGGTTGTATACAATTTATGCCACTACCTTTTTGCATCGGCCGGTCTACGACGATAGTCCGGCATGCCTCCCTGTTCTTGAGGATGGGCTACCCTTTTGTGCAGACGTCCGAAGATTACGGGAGGCTCATTTCATGCTTGCGCAACTTCCACCTGTTCTGCAAAGCCTGCGGTTGCCCTTGCGACTCAAGCTTTGGGATGGTCACGAATTCGATCTCGGCCCCCAGCCGCAGGTCACCATCGTGGTCAAGGATCCCCAGCTGATCGGCCAGTTGACCCACCCCAGCCTGGATGAGCTGGGCGCGGCGTTCGTCGAGGGCAAGCTGGAACTGGAGGGCACCATCGGCGAAGTCATCCGCGTGTGCGACGAGCTCAGTCAGGCGTTGCTCACGGACGAGGAAGAAGACCAGCCGGTGCGCAGCGAGCATGACAAGGCCACCGACGCGGCGGCCATTTCCTACCACTACGACCTGTCCAACGATTTCTACCAGCTGTGGCTGGACCGCGACATGGCGTATTCCTGCGCCTACTTCAAGACCCCCGGCGACACCCTTGAGCAGGCCCAGCAGAACAAGTTCGAGCACCTGTGCCGCAAGCTGCGGCTCAAGCAGGGCGACTACCTGCTGGACGTGGGCTGTGGCTGGGGCGGGTTGTCACGTTATGCCGCACGTGAGTTCGGCGCCAAGGTGTTCGGCATCACCCTGAGCAAGGAGCAGCTCAAGTTGGGGCGTGAACGGGTCAAGGCAGAAGGGCTTGAAGATCAGGTGGAACTGCAGATTCTCGACTACCGCGACCTGCCCCAGGACGGTCGCTTCGACAAGGTGGTGAGTGTCGGCATGTTCGAACACGTGGGGCATGCCAACCTGGCGTTGTACTGCCAGCGGTTGTTCGGCGCGGTGCGCGAAGGCGGCCTGGTGATGAACCACGGCATCACCGCCAAGCATGTGGACGGGCGCCCGGTGGGGCGCGGCGCGGGCAATTTCATCGAGCGCTATGTGTTCCCCCATGGCGAGCTGCCGCACCTGTCGATGATCAGTGCGCGTATCAGCGAAGCGGGGCTGGAAGTGGTCGACGTCGAGAGCCTGCGCCTGCATTACGCACGGACGCTGGCGCAGTGGAGCGATCGCCTCGAAAGCCAGCTGGACAAGGCCGCGAGCCTGGTGCCGGAAAAGGCCCTGCGCATCTGGCGGCTGTACCTGGCCGGTTGCTCCTATGCCTTTGCCAAGGGCTGGATCAACCTGCACCAGATTCTGGCAGTCAAGCCGTTCGCCGATGGTGGCCACGACCTGCCGCTGACCCGCGAGGACCTGTACCGCTGATAGTCGCGCTCAGAGGATCGGCGAGATCAGTCGGGCGATGCGCATCCCCAGTTGTTGCAGGCGGCGCGTCTGCTGGCTGTCCTCGGGGGTGATTTCCCGCGCTTGGTCGAAGTCGTGCTGGAGCATGGCTTCGACCTGCGCGGCAAAGGCAAGGTCTACGGTCAGCAGCATGATTTCGAAGTTCAGGCGGAACGAGCGGTTGTCCAGGTTGGCACTGCCGATGGCGCTGACTTCGTTGTCGACCAGCACCACCTTCTGGTGCAGAAACCCCGGCCCGTAGCGGAACATGCGCACCCCGGCCTGCACCGCCTCGAAGGCGAACAGGCTGGAGGCGGCGTACACGATACGGTGGTCAGGGCGCGAGGGAATCAGGATACGCACGTCGACGCCACGCAACACCGCCAGGCGCAGCGCGGCCGACACGGCCTCGTCGGGAATGAAGTACGGGCTGGTGATCCAGAGCCGCTCGCGCGCCGCGTGGATGGCGTCGACAAAAAACAGCGAACAGGTCTCCTGCGGATCGGCCGGCCCGCTGGCCAGTACCTGGCAAAGTACGCCGTTGTCGGGGTAGGTGTCGGGCAGGATCAGTGGCGGCAACTGGCGCGCCGCCCAGTACCAGTCTTCGGCAAAGGATTCCTGCAGGCAGGCCAGCACCGGGCCGCTGACCTGCACATGGGTGTCGCGCCAGGGCGATAGCCTGGGGTTGCCGCCCAGGTATTCGTCGCCTACGTTATGGCCCCCCATGAACCCCAGCATGCCGTCGACCACCACGATCTTGCGATGGTTGCGGAAGTTGACCTGGAAGCGGTTGAACCAGCCGCGGCGGGTGGCGAAGGCGCGGATGTTCACGCCGCCTTCGCGCAAGCTCTGTATATAGGCGGAGGGCAGGGCGTGACTGCCGACGCTGTCGAACAGCACGTAGATCTTCACCCCTTCCGCGGCCTTTCTCAGCAGCAGCGCCTTGAGTTCACGGCCGATGCCGTCGTCGTGGATGATGAAGAACTGGATCAGTACCGTGTCGTGGGCCGCTTCTATCGCCTTGAAGATCGCGTCGAAGGTGGCCTGCCCGTCGATCAGCAGGCTGACCTGGTTGTTGGCCAGGCACGGCATGCGCCCAAGCTTGGGCATGGCCCGCAGCGCCGCATACGATTCGGAGTTGCGCGCGGTCAGCGCCTCTTCCACCCAGGGGCGCCAGTTGAGGTCGGCCATGGCCACGTGCATTTCGCGGTTGGCCTGGCGGCGGGCCTGGATGTAGGCGTCGAAGGTGCGACTGCCGAACACCAGGTACGGAATCAGCGTGAAGTAGGGGATAAACAGCAGCGACATGGCCCAGGCAATTGCACCTTGGGCGGTGCGCACGGTGAACACGGCATGCAGGGCGGCAATCACGCCCAGCAGGTGAATCACACCGATGAGGTAACCGAAGAAGTAAGGGCTGTGGTAATCCATACACATTCTGCTATCCGAGGGCACTGCCCGCTAACAGAGCACGTTCGCGCCTGCACTTGCAACTGAAAGCACGAAAACGCGTCTAAGCTGTGTTCCGGCTTGGGGCCGGATTCTGAAGGAGTCACTACATGAAAAGTCGTCTGCCGATGCTGGCACTGGTACTGGGCCTGGCGAGCCCGTTGGTGCATGCGCAGATGTTGCAACCGGGCCTGTGGGAGTTGACCAGCAGCAACATGCAGGTCGATGGCAAGCCACTGCCCGACATGGAATTCATGCTCGGCCAGTTGAAGAACCTGCCGCCCGAGCAGCGCGCAATGATCGAGGGTGGCCTGGCCAAGCAAGGCATCAGCGTCGGGGGCAAAGGGGTGCGTTCGTGCCTGACCCAGGAGCAGGTTCAGACCAACGACATTCCGCTGCAAGACCCGCAGTCGGGGTGCACGCAGAAGATCACCGAGCGCAACGGCAATGTGTGGAAGTTCACCTTCAGTTGCCCCAAGGCTCAAGGCAACGGTGAAGCGCAGTTTCTCAGCGATCGGGAATTTCTGACCAAGGTCAGCGGCACGTTCAATGCGTCCGGTGTTGAGCAAAAGGGCAGCATGAACACCCGTGCGGTGTGGCTGGGCAACGATTGCGGCACGGTCAAGCCGCGCACCTGATCAGCGCGGGTGCCACTGCCATTGGCTTTGCGCGACAGCGTCGTGGGCATGCAGGCTTTCGGCATGTTCCACACGCAGCTTGAAGCCGTCGATCCACGGCAGCGGTTGCAGGGCCAGATGCAGGCGCCTCGCGGCGTCTTCGCAGAACATCAGGTTCTGCCCGTTGGCCAGCGCAAACGCCTGTTCGTCGGCTCGTTTCACGGCTGTCTGCACAGCAGTGCCGAGAGCTGCCTCGGCCAGGTCGATCAGCTGTCGAAAGGGCATTTGCTCCTCGCCTGGGGCCAGGCGCAGGTGCAGATGGGCCGTGCTGCGTTGGCTGTGTGGTGTTGCGACGATGCCTTGGGCGGTGCCGAGCCAATGCAGGATGGCAGCATGATCGAGGTTGCTGCGGTTGGCGAAATCATCGACGAACTGCTGCTGAATCAATTGGCGGGCGAGCGCGGCGGAGCATGGGCAGGTCGAGGAATACTCGACTTGTGCGTTTAGTTCCACGTGGAACACTCCGTTTTCCAAACGTGCGTCCACACTCACCGGGTAAGCCTTCCAGCCTGCCAGCGGGCTGACCAGCGCAGGCCGCTTGAGCAACAATTCAAAGCCCAGACGCAGGTAAGCGGTGGTAGAGAGGCCCTGATGGCTGTCGATAAACCGTTCCAGGACCTGGCGCACCAACCCTACTGAAAACGCCGCGTGCTCGAATGCCTCCAACGCGAGGTACAGGCGCGACATGTGAATCCCCCGCGAGGCTCCATCATCCAGGCTGACGCCGGCATCGGCGCTGGCGCGTACCTGCACGCCGTCGAGTGTGATCGGCAGTGCGATGCCGCACATGCCAACCCATTCCAGAGGCATGGATTGCTGGCTGGCCTGAGCGGCGATATCGGGAAGGGTCAGGGCGTTCATGCTGAAACCATCGCTGAATTAAAAACCGATACGTTACACTATAACGATTCATTCATCATAGCTTTTTCCGAGTCCTCACTCGCAGCCCCCAAGGCGATTGCAACGCAGGCTGAAGCGTTGGCCGCTGGAGCTGGACACCCGGTTCTGCGTGGTCCAACCCACCCGGCGGCTATAGCCGACCCAGGCTTCGCCGTCGCTGGCCAGGCCCGTGTAGAAGGTCAGCGGCCCATAGAGGCTGTTGGTTTGCACCCAGCGTCGCTGCCCCAACACCTCAACGCCGCGCACGTACTGGGTGTTGCCCTGGCTGTGCACGCTGTACACATTGCCGTCGCGATCTTGGCAGGCCAGCAGGTTGGCGCTGCGCGTGCATTGGGCAGGCTCACTGCGCGGCATCGCGGCGTGAACCGTCGCGACAGGAATTAGCAGGAGCGAAAGCAGTACGAAGGTTTTCATCCAATCTCCGATTGGCTAAATTGCATTGTTATAATATAACATTGAAAAAGGCATCCTTCGAATGCCCCGACGCCCTGATGAGGTATTTGCGCCATGACCGACCGTCTCCCCGTTACTGTGCTGTCCGGCTTTCTAGGTGCCGGCAAGAGCACCCTGCTCAACCATGTGCTGCGTAACCGCGACAACCTGCGGGTGGCGGTGATCGTCAACGACATGAGTGAAATCAATATCGACGCCAGCGAAGTGCAGCGCAACGTCAGCCTCAATCGTGCAGAAGAAAAACTGGTCGAGATGAGCAATGGCTGCATCTGCTGTACCCTGCGCGAAGATCTGCTCGAAGAGGTCGCGCGGCTTGCCCGCGAGGGGCGTTTCGATTACCTGTTGATCGAGTCCACCGGCATATCCGAGCCGCTACCGGTAGCCGAAACCTTTACCTTCCGTGATGAACAAGGCCGCAGCCTGGCCGACCAGGCGCGGCTGGACACCATGGTCACGGTGGTCGACGGGCTGAATTTCCTGAGTGACT
This sequence comes from Pseudomonas sp. VE 267-6A, assembly GCF_024126555.1. Lineage (NCBI taxonomy): Bacteria > Pseudomonadati > Pseudomonadota > Gammaproteobacteria > Pseudomonadales > Pseudomonadaceae > Pseudomonas > Pseudomonas sp. VE 267-6A. Next base: position 93,141 of record NZ_JAMYBY010000009.1, on the reverse strand, counting down.
ACCAGGCCGCCGACAGCCTGGCTTCGCGCGGCGAGACCCTGGGCGAGGGCGATGAACGTTCCATCAGCGACCTGCTGATCGAGCAGGTCGAGTTCGCCGATGTGATCCTGTTGAGCAAGATCGACCTGATCGGCAGCGATGAGCGCGAAGAACTCTGCGCCATTCTGCGCTCGCTCAATGCCCACGCCCAGATCGTGCCGATGGTGATGGGGCAGGTGCCATTGGCGCAGATTCTCGATACCGGCCTGTTCGACTTCGAGCGTGCTGCCCAGGCGCCGGGCTGGCTGCAGGAACTGCGCGGTACGCATGTGCCGGAAACCCAGGAGTACGGCATTGCCGCCACCACCTGGCAGGCCCGCCGCCCCTTGCACCCACAGCGTTTTTTCGACTTTATCCACAGGCCCTGGAGCAACGGCCGCCTGTTGCGTTCCAAGGGCTTTTTCTGGCTGGCCAGCAAGCACCAGGAAGCCGGCAGCTGGTCCCAGGCCGGCGGCATGATGCGCCACGGCTTCGCCGGTCGCTGGTGGCGTTTCGTACCACGCGGGCAATGGCCCCAGGACCCGCAGGACGCGGCGGCGATCCTCAAGCACTGGACGGCCGAATGCGGCGATTGCCGACAGGAGCTGGTGTTCATCGGGCAGCACATCGACTTTGCGCAACTGGATGCCGAGCTGGGCGCCTGCCTGCTGAGCGATGAAGAAATGGCATTGGGCGCCGAGGGCTGGCAACGCCTGCCCGACCCGTTTGGCGACTGGCACGACGAAGAGGCGGCCTGATGCTGGCCCTGAAACGCCGTGGCAGCGCCCGGCAAACAGTCGGCGAATCGCCCCAGGTGCTGACCGAGGTGCTGCAGGATGGCGTCAATCTGGCCGTGTGGCAGCGCCAGTTGCCGGTGCATGTGGCCGATTTTGCCCAGGTGCTGTTGTCCCTTGGGCAGCCGCTGGCCGAGTCCCTGACCCTGGAGTTGCAGCCAGATGACGACGCACCCGCCCTGCGCGGGTTGGCGGCAGCGTATGCCGATCTGCAGGGGTATGAGGGGTTCATCTGCGATGTGCGCTGGCTGGTGGGCGCCTACGCCTGCCTGCTCGACGCGCGTCGGGTGGGCCTGCGCCTGCGCGCACTGGAGGGCGCAATGTGCCCGCGTTTTCACGTCGACCACGTGCCGGCGCGGCTGATCTGTACCTATGCGGGCCCCGGCAGTGAATGGCTGACGGCGCCCGATGCGGTGCAGGTGGAGCAGTTGTCGACCGGTGATGTGGCCGTGCTCAAGGGCGAGAGGTGGCTGGGCAATGAGGGGCAGGGGCTGGTGCACCGTTCGCCGGCGGTACCTGCGGGGCAGCGCCGCCTTATGCTGACGCTTGACTGGATGGCCTGAGCGCGCAGCATAGTGCGTATCCTTCCTGACGAATCGATGCGCATGCTGCAGAACATACCCACCCACCTGATCGGCGGCCCCCTGGGCGCCGGCAAGACCAGCCTGATCCGGCACCTGCTGGCCCAGCGCCCGGCCCACGAGCGGTGGGCGGTGCTGATCAACGAGTTCGGCCAGATCGGCCTGGATGCCGCCTTGCTCGCCACCGACGATGATGGCGTGGCGATGGGCGAAGTGGCGGGCGGATGCCTGTGCTGCGTGAATGGTGCACCGTTCCAGGTGGGCCTGGGGCGCTTGTTGCGCAAGGCGCGCCCTCATCGACTGTTCATCGAGCCTTCGGGGCTGGGTCATCCTGCCCAGTTGCTGGCCCAGCTGGGCGAAGCACCCTGGCAAGGCGTGCTGGCGGTTCAGCCGTCGGTGCTGGTACTGGACGCCCAGGCATTGGCGGCAGGCCAGGTATTACCCCAGCCGCAGGCGCAGGCACTGCACGGTGCGGGGCTGCTGGTGCTCAACAAATCTGAAGGCTTGGCGGCCGCCACGCGCCTGTGGATAAGCCAGGGCTTGCCTGATGTACCCCAGCTTTGGACGGACCATGGGCAGATTGCGCTGAACAGCCTGCCGGGCGTTGGTGTGCATCCGTTGCCGGTGGATAACTTCAAGTTGCCGGAGGCCAAGCCGTTGCCGGCGGCGCTGTGGATAAACCCGCTGACGCCGATCTGTCTTTATCAACAGCTGGAGCAGGGCTGGAGCATTGGCTGGCGCTGGCACCCGAGCCAGCAGTTGCACCCGCAGCGTTTGCAGCAATGGCTTGCAGGCCTTGGGTGGCGCAGGGCCAAACTGGTTATCCACAGCCCGGAGGGTTGGCAGTCGGCCAATGCGCTGGAGGGGCAGGCGCTGCACTGGCAGGCCAGCGAGTGGCGGCGCGACTCGCGTATCGAGCTGATTTTTGCACAGCCGCAGGCAGTGGCGGCCTTGGAGCAGGGGATGCAGGAATGCCGGATTCCCTGAAGACAGGGCCGGCCTTTTTGCAGGCAAGGCTGGCCCCGGTAGACGGAGGGAACGTCACTGGCGCCAGCGATTGTGCTCCTGGCGCCACTGGTTCATCTCGATCACGTTGCCGCCCTGCACCGGCGGCTTGATCTCGAACGGGTAGGGTGCCAGTTCGATCTGCATCGTATGCGCGCCAAACTGCGTCACCGTACCGGGGTGACGATGTTCGCCTGTCACTGTGAATTCGAAGTTGTACACACGGGCCAGGCGCTTGCGCCCGTTGGCATCGCGCACAAAACCGATGCGCTTGAGCGCCACGTTGCCATCCAGCAGTTCCAGGTCGAGCTTGGCGCAATGCTGCTTGACCCGTTCCAGTGCCTTTTCGCGCAGGCCGTGGTTATGCCACAGCCAGGTGCCTGCGGTGGCCAGCAGCATCAGCACCAGAAGGTTTTCGAGGGTTAACATCTACGTTCGCTCCAACCAGATAGGCTCAGCTTAACTGCCACCCCGGTCTGTCGTACAGGTGGCATTTGGCGCCATACTGCGCGCCTTGTTTTTCATTCGATCGTTTGGAAGCCCTGCATGAAACGTACACCGCATCTGCTCGCCATCCAGTCACACGTGGTATTCGGCCACGCCGGCAACAGCGCCGCGGTGTTTCCGATGCAACGGGTGGGGGTCAATGTCTGGCCGCTGAACACCGTTCAGTTCTCCAACCATACTCAGTATGGCCAGTGGACCGGCGAAGTGCTTGCGCCAGAGCAAATTCCGGCGCTGGTGGACGGGATTGCGACGATCGGCGAGCTGGGCAACTGTGATGCGGTGCTTTCCGGCTACCTCGGCAGCGCCGCCCAGGGCCGTGCGATTCTTACTGGGGTGGCGCGGATCAAGGCGGTCAACCCGAACGCCCTGTACCTGTGCGACCCTGTCATGGGGCATCCGGAAAAAGGCTGCATCGTACCCGCCGAGGTCAGTGACTTCCTGCTCGATGAAGCGGTGGCGGTGGCGGATGTGCTGTGCCCCAATCAGTTGGAGCTCGACAGCTTCTGCGGGCGTCGGGCCGAGTCGCTGGAGGACTGCGTGGCCATGGCGCGCAGCCTGCTCGCCCGCGGGCCCAAGGCTGTGCTGGTCAAGCACCTGGCATACCCGGGACGCAAGGCCGAAGACTTCGAGATGCTGCTGGTGACTGCCGAAGGCAGTTGGCACCTGCAACGACCGCTGCTGGCCTTTGCGCGGCAGCCGGTGGGGGTCGGCGACCTGACCTCCGGCCTGTTCCTGGCGCGGGTGCTGCTGGGTGACAGCTGGGTGGCGGCTTTCGAATTCACTGCCGCGGCCGTGCACGAGGTGCTGCTGGAAACCCAGGCTTGCACCAGCTACGAGCTGGAGCTGGTGCGTGCTCAGGACCGCATCATGCACCCGCGGGTGCGCTTCGAGGCGCGGCGACTGTCGCTCTAGAAGGCGTCGCCCTTGAGTTCCTGGTAGCGCTTTTCGAGTTCCTGGCGAATCAGGCGGCGCTGCTTGCCTTGCACGAAGCGGCGCTTTTCCTCGCTGGTCTCTGGCTGGCGTGGCGGCACGGCGACCGGCTTGCGATCGTCGTCCACCGCGACCATGGTGAAGAAGCAGCTGTTGCTGTGGCGCACCGAACGCTCGCGGATATTTTCGGTGACGACCTTGATCCCGACCTCCATCGAGGTGTTGCCGGTGTAGTTCACCGACGCCAGGAAGGTCACCAGTTCGCCCACGTGTACCGGCTCGCGAAAGACCACCTGATCCACCGACAACGTCACCACATAACGGCCCGCGTAGCGGCTGGCGCAGGCATAGGCGACTTCATCGAGGTACTTGAGCAGGGTGCCGCCGTGTACGTTGCCAGAAAAGTTGGCCATGTCCGGGGTCATCAGGACGGTCATCGACAGCTGGGCGTTTCCAGGTTCCATAGTGTGCTCACGGTAAGGTTGCGCTGAGGCGGGGTGGCGAGTGGTCATCACGCTTCTTTTCCCCAATTTCGAATCCCATGAAAACGGGACGCTGACAGCGCCGTTGCCGTCACGCCGTTCGTGCCATCTTTGGCGTGTTACCGGTCTATCTGTTTCTTGATATTACACCGCCTTTTCGTTGCAGGCGCCGGTGTTAACCTGACCAAGCCCATGCAATGTGGTGCCTGGCGTCATTTGACAGACTAATTCCCCCGCCGCTCCACGACAGGCATGTCATCGAGCGGCGGGCTTGTTCTTCGGTTCGAAGTAAGGAGCTCCACGCCGTGCATGCCATCAGCTTTATTCAGGATCTGGCGGTGATCATGCTGGTTGCCGGTGTGGTCACCATCCTGTTTCACCGTTTCAAGCAGCCGGTGGTACTCGGCTATATCGTCGCCGGCTTCATCATCGGCCCGCACACCCCGCCATTCGGCCTCATCCACGACGAAGACACGATCAAGACGCTGGCCGAACTCGGGGTGATCTTCCTGATGTTCTGCCTGGGGCTGGAGTTCAGCCTGCGCAAGCTGTTCAAGGTGGGGGCCACGGCGTTCATTGCGGCCTTCCTCGAAATCGTGCTGATGATCTGGATCGGCTTCGAGATCGGCCGCTGGTTCGGCTGGAACACCATGGACTCGCTGTTCCTGGGCGCAATCCTGGCAATTTCTTCCACCACCATCATCGTCAAGGCGCTCAACGACCTGAAGATGAAGAACGAGCGCTTCGCCCAGCTGATCTTCGGTGTGCTGATCGTCGAGGACATCCTCGGTATCGGCATCATTGCCCTGCTGTCGGGCATTGCGGTCAGCGGCGCGGTCAGTTCCGGCGAGGTGTTCTCCACCGTCGGCAAGCTCTCGCTGTTCATGATCGTGGCGCTGGTCATCGGCATACTGCTGGTACCGCGGGTACTGGCCTACGTGGCCAGGTTCGAAAGCAACGAGATGCTGCTGATTACCGTGTTGGGCCTGTGCTTCGGCTTCTGCCTGCTGGTGGTCAAGCTCGAGTACAGCATGGTGCTGGGCGCGTTCCTGATCGGGGCGATCATGGCCGAATCGCGCCAGTTGCTGAAGATCGAGCAGTTGATCGAGCCGGTTCGCGACCTGTTCAGTGCCATCTTCTTCGTCGCCATCGGCCTGATGATCGACCTGAGCGTGCTCATCGAGTACATCTGGCCGATCGTGGTCATCACTGTAGCGGTGGTCCTGGGCAAGATGCTCTCGTGCGGCATGGGCGCCTTCATCGCCGGCAACGACGGTCGCACCTCGTTGCGGGTGGGCATGGGGCTTTCGCAGATCGGCGAATTCTCCTTCATCATCGCTGCGCTGGGCATGACCCTGCAGGTCACCAGCGACTTCCTTTACCCGGTGGCGGTGGCGGTGTCGGCCATTACCACCTTGCTCACGCCCTACCTGATTCGCGCCGCCGACCCGCTGTCGCTCAAGCTTGCCAGTGTGGTACCCAAGCGCCTGTCGCGGGTGTTGTCGCTGTACGGCGAATGGCTGCGCAGCATCCAGCCGCAAGGCGAGGGCGCGATGGTGGCGGCGATGATCCGGCGCATCCTGCTGCAGGTGGGGGTCAACCTGGCGCTGGTGGTGGCGATCTTCTTCAGTGGAGGTTACTTCGCGGCACGCATCGGCGAGTACCTGAGCGAATGGTTGCCCGACCTGGCCCAGCAGAAAGCGCTGATCTGGGGCGCGGCGTTGCTGCTGTCATTGCCGTTCCTGATTGCCGCGTATCGCAAGCTCAAGGCGCTGTCGATGCTGCTGGCCGAAATGGGGGTCAAGCCGGAAATGGCCGGGCGCCATACCCAGCGCGTGCGCCGGGTGATCGCCGAGGTGATCCCGCTGCTGTCGCTGCTGGTGATCTTTCTGCTGCTGTCGGCGCTGTCGGCGAGCATCCTGCCCACCAGCGAGCTGCTGTTGCTGATCGCGGTGGTGGCGGCCGGTGTGGTGGCGTTGCTGTGGCGCTGGTTCATCCGGGTGCACACGCGCATGCAGATCGCACTGCTCGAAACCCTCGACAATCAGAAGGAACATCACCCCTAGGGTTTGCAGCGCAGCGGCTGGTCCCGCCATTGGGCCCAGGCCTGTGTCCAGCCTTCGGCGTGGCTCACACCGGGCAACGCAACCTGCTGCATGCAGCGGGCACTGCCTAGTTCCACGCGGTAGTGCTCGAACAGCGAGGCCGGCACGCTGCGGTCCTGCAGGCCGAGAAGGTGGCGCTGCGGCAGGTCGCGCAGGCGCTGGCGATAGTCCAGCGGCTCCAGTGAGCCCGCCAGCGGCGTCAGTTGCAGGGTCTGTGCCCAGTACCGCGGGCTGAGGTTGCCGGCCAGGGTCTGTACCTGGGTAACGTCGCTTCGCCGGGCGGCCAGCAGCAAGGCCAGCGCACCCCCGCCGGAATAGCCGATCAGCTCGAACTCCTGGTTGCCATAGCGTTGCTTGATGCCGCTCAGGGCTTGGTCCAGGCTATCGAGCACTGCCTTGCCAAAGCGCTGGTCGGTCCACATCGCTGCGCGGCAGCCAGGCGCACTGACGAACTGGCAAGGGCGCGCCAGGTACAGGCTGGGCTGTGGGTCTTCCAGGGCCAGTCGCGCCAGCAACAGGTTGCGCGGGCTGGGGTCCAGGCTGGGTTGGCTGGAGGTGGCCCAGGCGCGTCCGTCACCTTCCAGATAGACACGCAGGCGCAGGGCGCCTGGCGCCTTGAGCGGAACGCTCAGCGCCAGCGGGAAGGGCTGGGTAGGCTGGATCTCGACACGATGGCCATGGGCCTGGCTGAGGGTCTGCAACTGTGTCAGCGGCGCCTGGCAGCCGCTCGCCAGCAGCAGGGCGAGCAGTGTGAACAGTCTGGAGTACATCGACAGGGCCCCGGCATGTGAAGGTGCATTCCTGTGCGCGCGGGTCGTATGTCCGAGGGGATGGAGCGGTAGCAACACCGCCGCGCACAGGAAGGCGCGGCGATTCTACGAAGATTGATAGCTCAGAGCCATCATTTTTGTCCGACAAACTGACGGATCAGCTTTCCAGCCACACGTCGCGCGCCCAGTGCCATACCGATTCCCAGGTTTCTTCGGTCACCAGCTCTTCTTCGGCCGACCACAGCACCACGGTGCCGTCTTCCTCGACGCAGTAGTAATCGTCACCATCCTGGCAGATCGGAATCAGCGAACGGTCCACGCCGGCATCCCAGGCATTGGCCGCCACGTCAGGCAGGTAGGTATGCGATTGCGGGTCGGTGACGGTCACCGGCTCCAGGCTGCCGTACACCACATCGCTGACGGTCAGCAGGAACTCCCTGAAAACGAACGGGATATCGATGAACAGCTGTTCTTCAATCTCGACCAGCAGGTCTTCGTCGGGCAACTCAAGCGGTACGGGTACCGGTTCGTTGGCTTCACGCAGTTGCTCGATGATTTCTTCCACGGGTTCAATCCTCTTACCTTGACGACACGCTGCGCGTTATACCCTAGTAGGACGCTACGCTAAAAGCAAAACCCCGGGCAAGCCCGGGGTTTTTTGTGCAATGCCTCAAGATCAGCCGTTCTGGCGGATCCCTGCGACCAGCCAAGGCTGGTTTTCGCCCTGGGCACGTTCCATGTTCCAGCTTTCGCTGAACACTTCGCCCTGGTCGAAACGCGAGGTTTTCGACACACCGCTGAAGGTCAGGGTGGCGATGGTGCGGTCGGCACGGTCATCCACGCCTTCCAGCTGCACGTTCAGGTCGTCGATGTAGGTGGACTGGAAGCCTTCACCCAGCTCGGCACGTTCCTTTTTCAGGAACTGCAGCATCTGCGGGGTAACGAACTCGGCGATCTTGTCGATCTCGTTGGCGTCCCAGTGCTGCTGCAGGGTCTGGAAGTGGTTGCGTGCAGCGGCCAGGAAGCTCTCTTCATTGAACCAGGCTGGTGCGTTGATCACCGGGCGGGCCGCGGCAGGTGCAGCGGAACCACCGAAGATCGACGGCTGAGCCGGTTGCTCGTGAACTTCACGCTGGAACGGCGCGTGACCGGCAGCGGCCATCTGCGGCTGTTGCTTGCGGCGACGGGCGGCAATGAAACGGAAGATCAGGAAGGCGATGACCGCCATGATCAGGATGTCGAAGATCTGCATGCCCTGGAAGCCGTCGCCCATGAACATGGAGGCCAGCAGGCCACCGGCGGCGAGGCCGGCCAGAGGGCCGAGCCAGCGCGAAGCACCGCTGGCGGCTGCCGGTGGACGGCCTGCCGCATTTGGCGTGGCGGCCGGCGTGGCCGGAGCGGCCTGGCGCGTCTGGTGGGTCGGCGCGGCGCCCGAGCTCTTGCCGCCGCCGAAGCGCTTGGCGTTGGCGTCGAGGCTCAGCGTAAGGCCGATGCACAGCGCCAAGGCGATGCTAAGAAAACGTTGCATAGAAGGGTATTCCCGTTTTGTGGAGTGCACGCGCGCCATGGTGCACAGGTTGTAGGACACATGACTAGCGCCATAATGTTTCTATCTTTTGCTTGGCGCTGTGGGATGTTTATCAAGTGCGTGTAGGAATTGGCCGACACCTTCGCCGGCAAGGCCGGCTCCCACAGGGGACGGCCTTGCCGGCGGAGGGTGTTACAACGGCTCCAGCTTGGCGTAGCCAAGCATCAGCCACTTGCTGCCTTCGGCAAAGTTCACCTGCACCCGCGCCTGGGCACCGGCGCCCTCGAAATTGAGGATCACGCCCTCGCCAAACACCGCGTGCTGCACGCGCTGGCCGAGGTTGAACGCGGTTTCGGGGATGTTCGCCGCACCGAACAGGCTGCTCGAATTCTGTTTCTGACCCGAGCCGAACGGCCGGCTGACGCTGTTGGACAAGCGCACTTCCTGCACCAGCCCCGCAGGGATCTCACGCACGAATCGCGACACCTTGTTGTAGGTTTCGCTGCCGTACAGGCGCCGGGTCTCGGCGTAGGTCATCACCAGCTGCTGCATGGCGCGGGTAATGCCCACATAGGCCAGACGGCGTTCCTCTTCCAGGCGGCCGGGCTCTTCCAGGCTCATCTTGTGCGGGAACAGGCCCTCTTCCATGCCCACCAGGAACACGTGGGGGAACTCCAGGCCCTTGGCGCTGTGCAGGGTCATCAGCTGGATGCTGTCTTCGTGTTCCTCGGCCTGGGCATCGCCGGCCTCGAGGGAGGCGTGGCCCAGGAACGCAGCCAGCGGCGACAGCTCGGCGTCTTCCTCGGCGCTTTCGAAGTTGCGCGCGGCGCTGACCAGTTCTTCAAGGTTTTCTACCCGTGCCTGGCCCTTTTCACCCTTTTCTTCCTGGTGATAGATGATCAGCCCGGACTGCTCGATCACGGTCTGGGTCATCAGGTGCAACGGCATGTCCATGACCTTGGCCGAGAGGTTCTCGATCAGCTCGATGAACGCGGCCAGGGCGCTGGCGGCACGGCCCTTGAGGCCCTTGTTGGCGATCAGCAGGCTCATCGACTCCCACATCGATACCTGGGCGTGACGGGCGTGTTCGCGAATCGCCTCCACGGTCTTCTCGCCGATGCCGCGCGGCGGCACGTTGATCACCCGCTCCAGCGCCGCGTCATTGCCACGCCCTTCAAGCAGGCGCAGGTAGGCCATGGCGTTCTTGATCTCGGCGCGTTCGAAGAAGCGCTGACCACCATAGATGCGGTACGGGATGCGCTCGCGCAGCAGGGCTTCCTCGAGCACCCGCGACTGGGCGTTGGAGCGGTACAGGATGGCGATGTCGCTGCGCGCCATGCCGGTCTTGAGCGCGCTCTCGATGGTCTCGACCACATAGCGCGCTTCGTCGTGTTCGTTGAAGGCGGCGTACAGGCTCAGCGGTTCGCCGTCGCCGCCGTCGGTCCACAGCTCCTTGCCCAGGCGATCACTGTTGTTGGCGATCAGGGCGTTGGCCGCCTTGAGGATGCCGGCGGTGGAGCGGTAGTTCTGCTCCAGGCGGATCATCTGGGTGTCGGGGAAGTCGGCACTGTACTGGTGGATGTTCTCGATCTTGGCGCCGCGCCAGCCATAGATGGACTGGTCGTCGTCGCCCACCACCATCAGGCTGTCACCGCCCTGGGCCAGCAGGCGCAACCAGGCGTACTGCACGGCGTTGGTGTCCTGGAACTCGTCCACCAGCAGGTGGCGGAAGCGCCGCTGGTAGTGTTGCAGCAGGCCCGGGTTGTCGCGCCACAGGTCCAGCGCGCGCAGCAGCAGTTCGGAGAAGTCGATCACGCCGGCGCGCTGGCAGGCTGCCTCGTAGGCCTCGTAGATGCTGCGCATGGTGCCCAGGAACAGGTCGCCGCTGGCCTGGATGTGCTGCGGGCGCAGCCCTTCGTCCTTCTGCCCGTTGATGAACCACTGCGCCTGGCGTACCGGCCAGCGCTGTTCGTCCAGGCCCAGCTCGCGGATCACCCGCTTGACCAGGCGTTGCTGGTCGTCGCTGTCGAGGATCTGGAAGTTCTGGTTCAGCCCCGCTTCCTGCCAGTGGGCACGCAACAGGCGGTGCGCCAGGCCGTGGAAGGTACCCACCCACATGCCGGCCGGGTTGATGCCCATCAACTGCTCGATGCGCTGGCGCATCTCGGCGGCGGCCTTGTTGGTGAAGGTCACCGACAGCACCGAATGGGGTGAGGCCTGCTCGACCTGGATCAACCAGGCGATACGGTGCACCAGCACTCGGGTCTTACCGGAGCCGGCACCGGCCAGAACCAACTGGCGACCAAGCGGGGCCGCTACGGCCTGGCGTTGGGCGTCGTTGAGGGAGTTCAACAGGAGGGAGAGGTCATCGCGCATCCGGCCATTTTAGGGGCGCAAGCGAGCCGGGGGCAAACCCATGGTGGAAAAAGATCGCCCAAGGCGCCGCCCGCTCATCGGTCGCGCCCCTTGGCCCGCGTGCTTGAGGGCTCGGCACTGAAACCAGGTTCCATAATTGCCACGCACAATTTATGACCCAGAGCAGTTTGGCCCAGGCGCCTGCTTGTGTATGCTCCGTGCTCGTTCGAGGCTCACCATTACAAGAACATTGCCTATGACCTTCGCATCTGCCTCCGTCAGCGTGCCGCTGGAAGCGCGCCGCGGTATTCGCAAACAGTTCGCCACGCAACTGGCCGTCGAGCGTACCCGTCTGTTGTACCAGGGCTCGTTGCTGCCCACCCTGTTCATGCTGCTCAACGGCCTGGTGTGTGCCTGGCTGCTGTGGAGCCCGCAGCGCTACCTGCTGGTCAGTGTGTGGATCGTCTGGTTGATGGCGCTGGTAGCGCTGCGGGTCATTCAGGTGGCGGCCTTCGACGCGGCGATGCCCGATCGACAGGTGCAACCGACCTGGTGGCGCATGTTCCTGCTCGGTTCGGCCTTCAGCGGCCTGACCCTGGCCAGCGCGGCGATTGCCCTGGTGCCTGTGGATAACTTCGTGCAACAAGCCTGGGTCTTCGGCTTGCTGGGGGCCGCGACCCTGTCGGCGAGCGTGGCCTACGCGGTCAGCCTGCCGGCGTTCCTGAGTTTCACCTTGCCGTGCCTGCTGCCGCCGATCGCGTTCCTGTTCTGGCGCGGTGACGAGCAGCAGCAGGGCTGGGGCTGGCTGGGGCTGATCCTGCTCGGCGCGTTGATGGTGGTGGCCTGGCAGGTCAATCGGCTGATCGAGGGGGGCCTGTTGCGCCGCTTTCAGAACCAGGCGCTGATAGAGCACCTGCAGGCCGCGCAGGCGCGCAGCGAGCGGCTCAACAAGGCCCTGGCGACCGAGGTCGAGCAGCGTCGGCTGATCGAGGAGCAACTGCGTCAGGCCCAGGCCGGGCTGGAATCGAGGGTGGCGCAGCGCAGCCAGGAGCTGGACCGCGCCAACCAGGCCCTGAGCAAGAGCGAGCAGCGCCTGGCCCTGGCGCTGGAAGCCAGTGAGCTGGGGCTGTGGGACTGGAATCTGGAAACCGACGAGGTGCATCACACCCAACTGCACGAGCTGTTCGGCCTGAACCCGGAGCAGGTGCGGGCGGTGCAGGCGCACCTCAAGCCGCGCCTGCACCCGGATGACGTACCGGCGCTCAAGCGCGCCCTGGTCGACCACCTCAAGGGGCGCACCGACGATTACCGTATCGAGTACCGCTTCCGCCACGCCCAGGGCCACTGGTGCTGGATCGAGGACCGCGGCCGCGCGGTGGAGCGCGATGCCGCCGGGCGGGTGGTGCGCATGCTCGGCACCCGGCGCGACGTGAGCGCGCGCAAGGCCCAGCAGGAACAGCAACGCCTGGCCGCAACCGTATTCGAGGCGGCCAGCGAAGGCATCGCGATCATGGGGCCGGACTATGCCGTACTGGCCGCCAACCAGGCGTTCTGCCACATGACCGGCTACGTGCGCGAAGAACTGCTGGGGCGCAATGCGCTGGAGCTGCCATGCAGCCGCGACGCGCGCCGGCACTACGGTGCCATCGACCAGGCCCTGGCGCAGCAGGGGCGCTGGGAAGGCGAGCTGGTTGAGGCGCGCAAGAGCGGGGAACTCTACCCGCAGTGGCTGCAACTGACCGGCGTGACGGATGCGCGTGGCCAGGTCGGCACCATCGTGGGTTTCTTCACCGACCTGTCGGCACGCCGCGAGTCCGAAGAGCGCCTGCGGTACCTTGCGCACTACGACGAACTGACCGGCCTGGCCAACCGCGCGTTGTTCCGCCTGCGTCTGCATGAAGCCGGCCAGCGCCTGCGTGGCAGCGGTCGCAGCCTGGCGCTGCTGCACATCGACCTGGACCGCTTCAAGTTGCTCAACGACAGCCTGGGCCACGAACTGGCCGACCGGCTGCTCAAGACCATGGCCCAGCGCATCGGCAACGCAGTGCCCGAGGCCGATACCGTGGCGCGTCTGTCCGGTGACGAGTTCGTGGTGCTGTTCGACGGCTATTCACACCTGTCCAGCCTGGTGCGGGTGGCGACGCGCCTGCTGGACAAGCTGCGCGTGCCGCTGCGTGTCGACGGGCACGAGCTGGTGATCAGCGCTTCAGTGGGGGTCAGTCTGCTACCCGATGCCAGCCTGGATGTCAGCACCCTGGTGAGCCAGGCCAACATGGCCATGCAGCACGCCAAGCACCTCGGCGGCGACGGGTTCCAGTTCTACACCGAGAGCCTGCAGGCCAGCACCCTGGAGCGCCTGCAACTGGAGAACCAGCTGCGCAAGGCCATCGAAGAGCGCCAGCTGGAGGTCTATTACCAGCCCAAACTGTGCCTGACCAGCGGCCGCCTGCAGGCTGCCGAGGCCCTGGTGCGCTGGCATCACCCGCAGGTGGGCATGGTGCCACCGGGCGACTTCATCGGCCTGGCCGAAGAGACCGGGCTGATCGCGCCGATGGGCGAGTTCGTGTTGCGCCAGGCGTGCTGGCAGGCCTGTGAATGGCAACGGCAGGGGCTGGCGCCGATTCGCGTGTCGGTGAACCTGTCGGTGTATCAGTTGCGCCAGGGCAAGCTGGTCAGCCTGGTGCGTCAGGTGCTGGAAGACAGCGGCCTGGCACCGCACCTGCTGGAGCTGGAGCTGACCGAAAGCCAGTTGCTCGACAGCGTGGAGCACATCATCGCGACCTTTCATCAGCTGCATGAACTGGGGGTCAAGCTGGCCATCGACGATTTCGGCACCGGCTATTCGTCGCTCAGCTACCTCAAGCGTTTTCCGGTGAATTACGTGAAGATCGACCAGACCTTCATCCGTGGCCTGCACGAAGGCAGCGAGGACGCCGCAATCACCCGTGCGATCATTGTCATGGCCCACAGCCTGGGCCTGCAGGTAGTGGCCGAAGGGGTGGAAACCCAGGAGCAGCTGGCGTTTCTGCGCGAGCAGGGCTGCGATGAGGTGCAGGGCTACCTGATCAGCCGGCCGGTGGAGGCCGACAGCCTGGCCGCCTTGCTGCGTGAAGATCGGCGCTGGTAGCCCTACGGCCAGGGCCCCGATCAACGGGGCCCTGGCGTTGTAACAAGTCGCAGCCTGCCGGTCAGTGAGTGACCAGGATCTCCTCCAGGCTCACCAGCAGTTTGCCGTCGTGGAAAATATCCACTTTCGGGATGTTGCTGTGGTCGCCGTCCATTTCGAAACAGACCGCACGTTCGGTGATCACCTGGGCAGCCAGGGCGTCCACGTTCTCCAGCTTCAGTTCCAGCGCCAGGGCGTGCGATTTGTCCTGGATGGCGCGTTTCACCAGCACCGGCACGATGGCCGAGGTGGCGACTTCCACGGTGCCATACACTCGAAACCTGGCGTTGCCCGGCATCTTGTCGTTCTGCGCGATCCAGCCTTTTGCTTTCAGGGACATTCCTTTGTACTCCATTCGATGGTGGGTGGGATGTTGCGTGCCCACTATCGAACAGCGCGGCTGCACCCGGCAGCCGGAAAGCTTTCAACCGTGCCAGGCGCGTCCCTGGTGAGCCAGCAGGCTGTGGGCCTGGTCCGGGCCATTGGAGCCGGCCGGGTAAGGGCGGGGGGCCTGGAAGTGCTCCTGCCAGCCAGTCAGGATCGGGTCGATCCAGGCCCATGCGGCCTCCACTTCGTCGCGGCGCATGAACAGGGTCGAGTCGCCGTCCAGAACATCCAGCAGCAGGCGTTCGTAGGCGTCCCAGCGTCGTGCCTGGCCGAACACCTGGGCCAGGTTCAGGTTCAGTTCCACCGGCTCCAGGCGCATGCCCTTGCCCGGTGCCTTGGTCATCATCTGCAGGCTGATGCGCTCGTCGGGCTGCAGCTGGATCAGCAACTGGTTGGCCTGGTCGCCGTCGAACAGGCGATGGGGCACCGGCTTGAACTGGATGACGATCTGCGAGGAGCGCTTGGCCATGCGCTTGCCGGTACGCAGGTAGAAGGGTACGCCGGCCCAGCGCCAGTTGTTGATGTGGGCTTCGACGGCGACAAAGGTTTCGGTGTCGCTGTCGTTGTCCACGTCCTTCTCGAAGTAGTAGGCCGGAACCTCCTGCCCGCCGATCTTGCCGGCGCTGTACTGGCCGCGCACGGTCTTGTCCTGCACGTCCTGCCCGGTGATGGGTTTGAGGGCCTTGAGGATCTTGACCTTTTCATCGCGCACCGCCTCGGCCTCGAACTGCGCAGGTGGCTCCATGGCTACCAGGCAGAGCAGTTGCAGCAGGTGGTTCTGCAGCATGTCGCGGGTGGCGCCGGCACGGTCGTAGTAGCCGCCGCGGTTTTCCACACCGAGGGTTTCGCACACGCTGATCTGCACGTGGTCCACCTGGTTGGTGCGCCACACCGGTTCCAGCAGCGCGTTGGCGAAGCGCAATGCCATGAGGTTCTGCACCGTCTCCTTGCCCAGGTAGTGGTCGATGCGAAACACCTGGGATTCAGCGAACACCGCGCCGATGGCGCTGTTGATCGTGGTGGCGGACTCCAGCGAGTGGCCGATGGGTTTTTCCAGCACGATACGCGCTTCGCTGTCGACCAGCCCGGCCACCTGCAGGTGGGTGGCGATGGGCACGAACAGGTTGGGTGCGGTGGCCAGGTAGTAGACCCGCGTCAGCCCGCCGGGCTCGCCCAGAAAGCGGGCGAGGCGGCCGAAATCGGCGCTCTGCATGGCGTCCATGGAGAAGTAGTCCAGGCGCGTGGAAAAGCGGTGCCACACCTCGTCGCTGAAGTCCTGGGGCACGATCTGGGCGCGGCAGCGGCGTTCGACCAGCTTGAGAAATTCAATCCGTGGCAAGGGCCGGCGGGCCAGGGCGATGATCCGCACGGCGTTGTGCAGACGGCCTTCGCGAAACAGGTGGTAGAGCGCTGGAAGCAGTTTGTTCAGGGCCAGGTCGCCGGTGCCGCCGAACACCAGAATGTCGCACGGGATAGTCAATGCCACCACTCTCCAAGATCGTTTAGCTGGGCGGGTCGCCGGTCATGTAGTATAACTACAAGAAAGCTACAACCCGGTCAGCCGATCATAACCGAGTCCTGCCCTTGAATCTGTTGCAACACATCGCCCAGTCGCGCCATCTGCTACGCAAATCGGAACTGAAGGTTGCCGATCACGTATTGCTCGATCCAGCGGCTGTCATGCATAGCTCCATGGCTGATCTGGCGCACAGCGTCGGGATCAGCGAGCCGACCATTGTGCGTTTCTGCCGGGCGATCGGTTGCACCGGTTTCCAGGACCTCAAGCTCAAGCTGGCGCAAAGCCTGGCGGCGGGTGCGAGCTTCGGTCAGTTCGCGATTCATGAAGACGATTCGGTAGCCGACTACAGCCTGAAGATCTTCGACACCACCCTGCACACCCTGATGGAAGTGCGCGAGCACCTCGATGCCCAGGCATTGCAGCGTGCCGTGACGGCCATGGCCCAGGCGCAGCGCGTGGAGTTCTACGGGTTTGGTGCATCGGGTGCGGTGGCTGCCGATGCCCAGCACAAATTCTTCCGCCTGTTGCTGACGGCGGCGGCGTATTCCGACCCGCACATGCAGGCGATGTCGGCGGTCACCCTCAAGCCGGGTGACGTAGCGATCTGCATTTCCCAGTCAGGGCGTTCCAAGGACCTGCTGATCACTGCCAACCTGGTGCGTGAAAGCGGTGCGACGCTGATCACCCTGTGCCCGAGCCAGACCCCGCTGGCCGAACTGTCCACGGTCAACCTGGCCATCGACGTGCATGAAGACACCGAAATCTACACCCCGCTGACCTCACGTATCGCCCACCTGGTGGTGATCGACGTGCTGGCCATGGGCGTTGCCATGGCGCGCGGGCCGAGCCTGGTCAACCACCTCAAGAGCGTCAAGCGCAGCTTGCGCAGCCTGCGCCTGTCGCCCAAGTCGATCAAGGCGATGGACGACTGATCGTCTTGCACCGCCCGAGCTGACACCTTCGCTGGCTTGCCAGCGAAGGGCAGCACCGCATACCACGCCTGATTGTTCATGCTTTTGTAACCCTCCCGCCGCCAAACCGTAACCCCGCCCGGGCACGCTGAAACTCCCCGCAATCGACCAGGGAGACACGCAATGGCTCGTGAATTCGATGGCTCGCACCAACCTACCGCCAAGTCCCGCAAGCAGCAGGAAAAGGATCAGCGCCGCATGGAGTTTCGCCGCGCGATCGAAAGCTATTCCGAGCAGCGCCAATTGCTGCAGGACATCGCCGACTACCCCGAACTGCACGCTGTCAGCGTATGGCAGGTGTCAGCGGCGACGTCCCCGAGAAACGCTCAACAAGCGCGCTGATCTGCGCACGTTCGCTGCGGATGAACGCAACAAAGGCCAGGGCCACCGGCGACTGCCGCTTGGCCTTGGCCTGCACCACGCACCAGCTGCGATACAGCGGCAGCTCCTCTACCGGCAGCTCGCGCAGCACCCCGGTGGCCAGTTCCATGTTCAGTGCATGCCGGGTCAAAAGGGCGATGCCAAGGCCTGCGATCACGCATTCGCGCTGGGCGTCGGCCGATGCCACTTCCAGGGTCTGAGTGAAGTGCACGCGCTTTTCCTTGAAGTACTCCTCGCACGCCTTGCGCGTGCCCGAACCCTGTTCGCGCACCAGCAGCGTATGCGGCTCCAGGTCCTGCAGGCGCAGGCTGTCGAGCGTGCACAGCGGGTGATCGGGCGGGGCCACGGCCACGATCGGGTTGTTCAGGAAGGGCAAAAACTCCAGGCCCATGTCCTGCGGCACCATCGACATGATGATCAGGTCGTCGCGGTTGTCCGACAGGCGCCGGATGGCCTGGGCGCGGTTGACCACGGTGAGGGTCAGGTTGACCTCCGGGTGCAGGCGCTTGAAGGCGGCGAACAGGTGCGGCACGAAGTACTTGGCGCTCGATTCCACCGCCAGCTTGAGCTGGCCCTGCAGCGAGCCCTGCATGTCCGACAGCTGCATGTCGAGGCTCTCCAGGCGTCCGAAGATGTCCCGGCTGGCGCGCTGCAGCGCCTCGGCGGCCTCGGTGAGGTAGAGCTTCTTGCCGACGTACTCGAACAGCGGCTGGCCTACCAGTTCTTCGAGCTGGCGGATCTGTAGACTAACGGCGGGTTGCGTCAGCGACATCTCCTCGGCGGCCCGGCTGTAGGAACGCAAATCACACACTTCATTGAAGATCTGCAATTGACGCAATGTCATACGCATCAATGACTTACGCATATTTCCCGTCGCCTCGGCAAAACCCTGTTACGGCACTATAAGCAATTGCTAATGCTGCCCCTAACAAATATTGATTTTTGTTTATTCACGTTCGGCGCTAGGGTGATTATACGACTGGCCAGCGACGTCTGGTCACGCGCCGACCGGTACTGCCGGTTCGTTTGTTACCAACGGCTTTGGGAAGACTCCAGTGATAAAAAAAATCCTGATCGCCAACCGGGGTGAAATCGCAGTACGCATTGTGCGTGCCTGCGCCGAGATGGGCATTCGCTCGGTGGCGATCTATTCCGACGCCGACCGTCACGCCCTGCACGTAAAGCGTGCGGACGAGGCCCATAGCATCGGTGCCGAACCCCTGGCCGGTTATCTCAACCCGCGCAAGCTGGTGAACCTGGCAGTGGAAACCGGCTGCGATGCGTTGCACCCGGGCTATGGTTTTCTGTCGGAGAACGCGGAGCTGGCGGACATCTGCGCCGAACGCGGGATCAAGTTCATCGGCCCGGCCGCCGAAGTCATTCGCCGCATGGGCGACAAGACCGAGGCGCGGCGCAGCATGATCAAGGCCGGCGTACCGGTCACCCCGGGCACCGAAGGCAACGTGGCCGACATCCACGAAGCCCTGGAAGAGGGCGACCGCATCGGTTACCCGGTTATGCTCAAGGCCACTTCCGGCGGCGGCGGGCGCGGCATTCGTCGCTGCAACAGCCGCGAAGAACTCGAGCAGGCCTTTCCGCGGGTGATTTCCGAAGCCACCAAGGCATTCGGTTCGGCCGAGGTGTTCCTGGAAAAATGCATCGTCAACCCCAAGCACATCGAGGCGCAGATCCTGGGTGACAGCTTCGGCAACGTGGTGCACCTGTTCGAGCGCGACTGCTCTATCCAGCGCCGCAACCAGAAGCTCATCGAGATCGCCCCCAGCCCGCAGCTGACCCCCGAACAGCGCGCCTACATCGGCGACCTGTCGGTGCGCGCGGCCAAGGCCGTGGGCTACGAGAATGCCGGTACCGTGGAGTTCCTGCTCGCCGATGGCGAGGTGTACTTCATGGAAATGAACACCCGGGTGCAGGTGGAGCACACCATCACCGAGGAAATCACCGGTATCGACATCGTTCGCGAACAGATCCGCATCGCCTCGGGCCTGCCGCTGTCGGTCAAGCAGGAAGACATCCAGCACCGCGGCTTCGCGCTGCAGTTCCGGATCAATGCAGAAGACCCGAAAAACAACTTTCTGCCCAGCTTCGGCAAGATCACCCGCTACTACGCCCCCGGCGGCCCGGGCGTGCGCACCGACACGGCGATCTACACCGGCTACACCATCCCGCCGTTCTACGACTCGATGTGCCTGAAGCTGGTGGTCTGGGCACTGACCTGGGAAGAAGCCATGGACCGCGGCCTGCGGGCCCTGGACGACATGCGCCTGCAGGGGGTCAAGACCACCGCCGCGTACTACCAGGAAATCCTGCGCAACCCGGAATTCCGTAGCGGCCAGTTCAACACCAGCTTCGTCGAAAGCCACCCTGAACTGACCAACTACTCGATCAAGCGCAAACCCGAAGAGCTGGCCCTGGCCATCGCCGCCGCCATCGCCGCCCACGCAGGCCTGTGAGGAACCCTACAATGTCCAAGAAAATTTTCGTAACCGACACGATCCTGCGCGACGCCCACCAATCGCTGCTGGCCACCCGCATGCGCACCGACGACATGCTGCCGATCTGCGACAAGCTCGACAAGGTGGGCTACTGGTCGCTGGAAGTGTGGGGCGGCGCGACCTTCGACGCCTGCGTGCGCTTCCTCAAGGAAGACCCGTGGGAGCGCCTGCGCAAGCTGCGCGCAGCACTGCCCAACACCCGGCTGCAGATGCTGCTGCGCGGCCAGAACCTGCTTGGCTACCGGCACTACAGCGATGACGTGGTCAAGGCCTTCGTGGCCAAGGCAGCAGTCAACGGCATCGATGTGTTCCGCATCTTCGACGCCATGAACGACGTGCGAAACCTGCGCGTGGCCATCGAGGCCGTGAAGGCGGCCGGCAAGCATGCCCAGGGCACCATCGCCTACACCACCAGCCCGGTGCACACCATCGAGGCGTTCGTGGCCCAGGCCAAGCAGATGGAAGCCATGGGCTGCGATTCCATCGCGATCAAGGACATGGCCGGCCTGCTGACCCCCTACGCCACCGGCGAGCTGGTCAAGGCACTCAAGGCCGAGCAGTCGCTGCCGGTGTTCATCCACAGCCACGACACGGCCGGCCTGGCCGCGATGTGCCAGCTCAAGGCCATCGAAAACGGTGCCGACCATATCGACACCGCCATCTCCAGCTTCGCCTGGGGCACCAGCCACCCGGGCACCGAATCGATGGTTGCAGCGCTCAAGGGCAGCGAGTTCGATACCGGCCTGGACCTGCAACTGCTGCAGGAGATCGGCCTGTACTTCTATGCCGTGCGCAAGAAGTACCACCAGTTCGAAAGCGAGTTCACCGCCGTGGATACCCGCGTGCAGGTCAACCAGGTACCGGGCGGGATGATTTCCAACCTGGCCAACCAGCTCAAGGAGCAGGGTGCGCTCAACCGCATGAACGAAGTGCTGGCCGAGATCCCGCGGGTGCGTGAAGACCTCGGCTTCCCGCCGCTGGTCACGCCCACCTCGCAGATCGTCGGCACCCAGGCGTTCTTCAACGTGCTGGCCGGCGAGCGCTACAAGACCATCACCAACGAGGTGAAGCTGTACCTGCAGGGCGGCTACGGCAAGGCACCGGGGGTGGTCGACGAGAAGCTGCGTCGCCAGGCCATCGGCAGCGAAGACGTCATCGACGTGCGCCCCGCCGACCTGCTCAAGCCCGAGATGACCAAGCTGCGTGCCGACATCGGCAGCCTGGCCAAGTCCGAAGAAGACGTGCTGACCTTCGCCATGTTCCCGGACATCGGGCGCAAGTTCCTTGAAGAGCGTGAAGCCGGCAGCCTGACCCCTGAAGTGCTGCTGCCGATTCCGGAAGCCGGCGCGGTGGCCTCGGCCGGTGGCGAAGGCGTACCAACCGAGTTCGTGATCGACGTGCACGGCGAGACCTACCGCGTGGATATCACCGGTGTGGGCGTCAAGGCCGAAGGCAAGCGCCACTTCTACCTGTCCATCGACGGCATGCCGGAAGAGGTGGTGTTCGAGCCGCTCAACGAGTTCGTCGGCGGTGGCAGCAGCAAGCGCAAGCAGGCCAGCGAGCCGGGCCATGTGAGCACCACCATGCCGGGCAACATCGTCGATGTGCTGGTCAAGCAGGGCGACACGGTCAAGGCCGGCCAGGCGGTGCTGATCACCGAAGCGATGAAGATGGAAACCGAGGTGCAATCGGCCATCGCCGGCAAGGTTGCAGCCATACACGTGGCCAAGGGCGACCGGGTCAACCCGGGCGAGATCCTGATCGAGATCGAAGGCTGACTCAGGCCTTCATCTGCAAGCGGTTAACCTCTGGGGAGCGAATTGCTCCCCTTTTTTTATCTTCTGTTGGATACGCCCGCTCCGGGTACCGGCCTCACGCACCCGTACGGCACGCTTCCAGCGTCTTGAGCTGACCCTCTGGGCGCTGGTTGTCCTCGCTCAGCCAGCGTTCGAAACCAGCGGCAATGGCCGGCCATTCGTCATCGGTGATGGAGTACCAGGCCGTGTCGCGGTTGTGGTCCTTGGTCACCATGTGCTTGCGAAACACCCCTTCGAAGGTGAACCCGAAACGCTCGGCCGCGCGCTTGGAGCGGGCATTGTCGTTGTTGCACTTCCATTCCAGTCGCCGGTTGCCCAGGGCGAAGGCCTGCTTGCCCAGCAGGTAGATGGCCTCGGTGCCCTTGGGCGTGCGCTGCATGGCCGCGCCGAAGGCAATGTGGCCGATCTCGATACGGCCCTGCTCGGGCACGATCGACATCAGGCTGAGGATACCCTGGGTCTGCCCGCTGGCCAGGTCGATCACGCTGTAGAACAGCGGGTCGCTGCTGGCGGCGTTGCTGTCTAGCC
Source organism: Pseudomonas sp. VE 267-6A (assembly GCF_024126555.1). NCBI lineage: Bacteria > Pseudomonadati > Pseudomonadota > Gammaproteobacteria > Pseudomonadales > Pseudomonadaceae > Pseudomonas > Pseudomonas sp. VE 267-6A. Next base: position 70,784 of record NZ_JAMYBY010000009.1, on the reverse strand, counting down.
AGTGGTCGAAGTCTTCGCGCTCGGTGAATGGTCCGTAGGCCAGGTACTTCCACAGTGTCTGGTCGGCCTCGGGGCCCTGGAACACCGCCCACAGGTGCTCGCGGTCGCGGCGCGGGTCGAGTTTTTCCAGGCGGATGAAGCGCCCGACCAGCGGGACAGGCTGCGGGGCCTTGGCCGGCCGCCAGTTCAACGGTGTGCTCATGGTGGCTTCTCCGATTACAGGGCTTTGCGGAACTGGATGAAACCCGGCCGTTCGGCCACCTGTTCATACAGCGAAATACCGGTGGCATTGGTTTCATGGGTCAGCCAGTGCACTTTGGTGCAGCCGGCCTGGCGCGCCGTGTCGTACACCAGCTCGATCAGTTGGCGGCCCACGCCCTTGCCGCGCTGGTTGGCGTCGACATACAGATCCTGCAGGTAGCAGGCGTTTTCCACCGTCCAGTTGGAGCGGTGATAGATCCAGTGCACCATGCCCACCGCCTTGCCATCGACCCAGGCCAGCGCAGCGTTGGTCGGCTCGCTGGCGTCGAGCATGCGCTGCCAGGTCACGGCACTGACCGCCTCATCGATGCGGGTCTCATAGAAACGCTGGTAGGCCTGCCACAGCGGCAGCCAGGCGGCGTGGTCATCGGCGGTCACGGGGCGCAGGGTCACGGTAGACATCGAAGGATCCTTGTGTGCGATACAGGGGGTTGGCGAATGGCCCCATCCTAGGCAGGCTATTGGCTTATGGTAAGAGCCATTTCCGGCTTATTTGGCAGGTCCAATTTCATGAGCGAACGTAGCGTTGCCTTGCCCTTCGACCCCACCGGCATCGTGCTGGACCGTCGTCAGGGGCTCAGTCGCCAGTTGTACCAGGCGCTGCGCCAGCGCGTGCTGGACGGGCGACTGGGTAGCGGCACGCGTCTTCCCGCCACCCGCGACATGGCCGCAGCGCTGGCCGTCTCACGTAACAGCGTAGTTCGTGCCTACGACCAGCTGTATGCCGAAGGCTATATCGAAAGCCGGGTGGGCGATGGTACCTACGTCAGTCAGCTGCCAAAACTATCCACAAAACTGTCCACAGGGTTATCCCTGGGTTTTTCCACAGGGTTATCCACAAAAACGGGTGATTGCACTGAGGATTTATCCAGTAAAGTTATCCACACGGACGTGCTGGAGCGCCTGGAAAACAATCATTTATCCGTGCATGAGCCTCGTGCGCCGCGGGCTTTTCAGGTTGGCATACCGGCCTTCGACCTGTTCCCCTTCGAGGTGTGGGCCAAGCTGCAGGCGGGTTTCTGGCGAAATCCCGACCCGGCGTCACTCGGTTACGGCGACCCGGCCGGAGAACCGCTGCTGCGCGAGCTGATTGCCACCTACCTGCGTCGCTCCCGTGGGTTGTCCTGCGTGGCTGAACAAATTGTGATCACCAGTGGTGCGCAGCAGGCAATCAGCCTTTGTGCACAGCTGCTGCTGGCGCCCGGTGACGGTGTGGCTGTGGAAAACCCCGGCTATCGTGCGGCGGGCAAAGCCTTCGCCATGGCGGGCGCGAAGGTGCATGGCGTGGGGGTGGATCTCGACGGGTTGCAGTGCGCTGCCCTGGCCCAGTTGCCCAACTGTCGCCTGAGCTACGTTACCCCCGCGCATCAGTACCCCACCGGCGTCACCCTGAGCCTGGCGCGTCGCCTGGAACTGCTGGCCTGGGCCGAGCGCAACGACAGCTGGATCATCGAGGACGACTACGACGGCGAGTACCGCTACAGCGGCGCGCCGCTGGCCCCGCTGGCAGCCCTGGACCGCAGCGGACGGGTGCTGTATGTCGGCACCTTCGGCAAGGTGGCCTTCCCGGCGCTGCGTCTGGGCTACCTTGTGCTGCCGGCCCGGCTGGTGGAGGCATTCTCGCGCTTTCGGGCGTTGGCGGTGCGCCATTCCGAGGTCGGCACACAGGCGGTGATGGCGCAGTTCATGGCCAAAGGGCACTTCCAGCGTCATATCCGGCGCATGCGCCGCGCGGCGCTGAGCCGGCGCAATGCGCTACTGGCCGGCTGGCCGAAGGCTGTGGCGGGGCTGGGAGCCTTGCCGGAGGTGGCGGCGGGCCTGCACCTGAAGATCGATGTGCACAGCCAGGCGCGCGAACGGGAGCTGATCGCCCGTGCTGCAGCGGTGGGTGTCGAACTCAATGCGCTGAGTGATTACTGGTTGCCCGACACGCCGCTGCCTGTGGATAAGCGTGCCGGACTGGTGCTGGGGTTCGCGGCCGTGAACGAGGCCGCGATTGCCCAGGCCCTGGCACGCCTTGCACGTGCCTGGGCCGACTGAGCCTAGCCTTGACGGGCGCGCTCGAAGCCCTCGAGCACGTTGACCGCGTTGACGCCGATTTCGGCCACGGCATAGCCACCTTCCATGATGAACAGGGTCGGCTTGCCCAACTGCGCGATGCGCTCGCCCATGGCCAGGTAGTCGGGGCTGTCGAGCTTGAATTGCGAGATCGGGTCGTCCTTGAAGGTGTCCACGCCCAGCGAGATCACCAGCACTTCGGGGTCATACGCGCCGATGCGTTCGCAGGCTTCGTCCAGCGCGCCGCGCCAGGTGGCCCAGTCGCTGCCTGCCGGCAGCGGGTAGTTGAAGTTGCAGCCCAGCCCGTCGCCTTCGCCGTGCTCGTCGGCATAGCCGAGGAAGAACGGGAATTCGGCTTGCGGGTCGCCATGGATCGAGGCGAACAGCACGTCGTTGCGCGCGTAGAAGATCTGCTGGGTACCGTTGCCGTGGTGGTAGTCCACATCCAGGATCGCCACGCGCTGGCGACCGTGGTCGATGAAGGCCTGGGCGGCGATCGCGGCGTTGTTCAGATAGCAGTAGCCCCCCATCACGTCGCTGGCGGCATGATGCCCCGGTGGCCGGCACAAGGCGAAGGCGCTGTGGGCACCGGCCTGCACCGCCGCCTGTGCGGTCAGGGCAACCTGCGCCGAGCTGTAGGCGGCCTGCCAGGTGCCGGCGGTGATCGGTGCACCGGCGTCGAAGCTGTAATAGCCCAGCTCGCCATGCAGGCCGCTGGGTTTGACCTGGCGCAGGCTGCGCGCCGGCCAGGTGAACGGCAGCAGGTCGCCGTCATGGCCCAGTGCGCTCCAGCGCTGCCAGGCGCCCTGGAAGAAATCCAGGTAGTCGGCGCTGTGCACGCGCAGCAGCGGTGCGCGGCCAAAATCGGTAGGGCCTTCGACGGGCCCCAGGCCCTGGGCCTTGACCCGCTCGAGCACATGGTCGGCACGCGAGGGCATTTCGAAGCAGGGCATCAACTGCCCGTCGATCAGCTCGCAGCGGCCGTGGTGCAGGCGATGGTCATCGGAATAGATCGTCAGCATTTTTTGTTCTCCGGGTTTACTGGCGTGGCCCCATTGTCGAGAGGTACGCCCACGGGCAGAACGGCGCAAACGGCCAAAAGGGGATCGATATGGCCAACACGGTTGTCCGCATTTCGCCCCCTCGCGGTGCATGCGCGTGTTTCAGGCGCGAAAATGGCTCGGTGCCACGCCGCTCCAACGCAGGAAGGCGTGTCGGAAGCTGGCCGGCTCGCTGAAGCCCAGCACCTCGGCGATGCGGTAGATCGGCAGCTCGTCCTCGGCCAGCAACTGCTTGGCCCGTTCGAAGCGCAGCTCATCGAGCAGTTGTTGATAACTGCTGCCCAGCTCGTGCAGGTGGCGACGCAGGGTGCGTGACGAACAGCTCATCTGCCGCGCCAGGCCCTCGAGGCCTGGTGGTGCCTCCAACTGCTGCTGCAGCAGCTGGCGAATGCGCCCGAGCCAGGCCTGGCGCCCGGTGAATTCCAGGTTCTGCCGGCGGCAGCGTTCGCTCATCGCACGGTGGGTGATCGGGTCGGCCAGGGGCAGGGCCCGGGCCAGCCAGTGGCGTTCGAAGGCAAAGGCATTGTCGCTGGCGCCGAACTGCAGGGGGCAGTCGAAAGGCGCGCTGTAGAGCGCCTGGTAATCCGGGGCAGGGTGAGCGAAACGCGCGCCCAGCAAGGGCAGCGGCTGGCCGAGCAGGTCGTTGCAGATGACCTTGAGCGACGTCAGGCAGAACTCGGCATTGAACGCCGCAAGCTCCGGGGCCTGGCCGTAGTCGCTGGCGCTGAACCAGACCCGCTCGCCGTCCTCGATCAGGCGCAGCTGGAAAAGTGTTCCCAGCAGCGCGGGGTACTGCAGGGCCAGGTGCAGGGCGTCACCCAGGGTGGCACCGGAAAGCAGGGCGTAACCGAGCATGCCGTAGGATGAAACGTGCATGCGCTGGCCCAGCTCCAGCCCGACTTCCCGGCGCATGGCCACGGCGTTGGCGCACACCCGCAGTTCCTGGTGCGTGGTGATGCGCCAGTCGGCGCGGCCCAGGTCGGCCGGGGTGATGCCGGTGCCTTCGAGCAGCCGCTGGGCGGCACGGTCTTCGTCCTTGAAGGCCTGCAGCATCAGGGAAACCGCGTTCAGGGTGGTGAGGTGGGAGTGGAGCATGCTCGGCATCCGGCTGAGGGGGCTTGGGGTTGAGTGAGCAATTTGTATGCCCTTCAGGGCCTGTTCGCTGGCAAGCCAGCGAAGGGCTCAACGTAATTCGCCAGCCAGGTCCAGCCCAACCAGCCGTCGCACCTCGTCAACCGGCAACCGGCTACCAAGCAATGCCTGCAATTTGCCGAACGCCGCCTCCCGGGTCATTCCGCCACCCGACAGCACACCGGCCTCGCGCAGGCGGCTGCCGGCTGCGTACACCTCCAGTTCGACCCCGCCTTCATGGCACTGGGTGATCGCCACCACCACGATGTCACGCGCGCAGGCTTGTTCCAGCACGGCCACGAACGCATCGTCATCACACGGCCCGGTGCCGCTGCCATAGCATTCCAGCACCAGCCCCTGGACCCCGCTGTCGAGTGTGGCCTGCAACAGCGCGGCGTCGAGGCCTGGCACCAGCGGCAACACTGCAACCTTGGCCACCTGCAGCGGCGCGCGATAAGCCAGTGCTGCCGGTACGGGCGCCTGCGCCGCACCGCCCGAGCGCTGCAAGGTCGCGAACGGGTTCCGGCCGAAGCTGCGCACCTTGGCGGTGCGGTTGGGCGCCAGCAGCTGACCGTGGAAATACAGCTGAACACCCGGCGACGTACCCTGGCTCAGCAACTGCAGCGCCCCCGTGAGGTTCTCCCACGCATCGCTGTCCGGCGTACCGGCCGGCAGCATCGAGCCGGTGAACAGCACCGGCACCGTCAGCCCGAGCAACTGGAAGCTCAAGGCGGCGGCGCTGTAGGCCAGGGTGTCGGTGCCATGCAGCACCAGCACGCCATCGCAGCCCTGGCCATCCACCGCTTCGATGATCGCGGCGCGCAGGCGCTGCCAGTAGCAGGGCGTCATGTTGGCGCTGTCGATCAGCGGCAGCAGTTCGCGGAACTGCCAGGCTGCCAGGCCCGGTTGCCCGGCCAGTTGCTCACGCATGCGCTGCTCGAAGCCCGACGCCGGGGCCAGGCCGCCGGCGCTGGCCTGCATGCCGATGGTGCCACCGGTGTACAGCACCATGATGTTGTGGGCAGGGGCCGGGGTCATGGCCTGTCTCCGTGCTCGACTGAAGGAAAGCCGACCACCTTACGCCATCCCCCGGCGCGCTGTCAGCGGCCGGGCCGCCCGAGTTCGCGATGGGCAGCGTGACGGCCAGCGGTTACCATCGCGCCTGCTTCAGGACGAAGGTGCCAAGGACGTGTCGACGAACAAGTACAAATCCGCGCAAGAGCGCCTGTGCGCCGCGGTAGACCTCAATTGCCCGGCATGCGGCCACGTCTGGTTGCCGAGCGAGGGCGAACTGGAAACGCTCATGGGCGGGCAGCCGCTCACCTGTGCAAAGTGTGCCCAGGCACTGGTGTTGCCCGAGGCGGATCACCGGGCCATGAAGCGCCACCTCAGCCGTTCCAACTGGGCAGACCTGATCAGCGGGCTGGGCGTGGTGCTGTGCTTTATCGGGGTGCTCACGGTGCGCCATTACACGGGCGATCTGACCGCCTTCATGGTGGCGCTCTGCCTGGCGTTCGTGTGGTGGTTCATGAAGGAGATCGTCAGCGATTCGACCTTCCTGAATGTGCTGCTGCTGCCCTCGTCGGCAGAAGCAGCCGACACCACCGGTTCGCTGTAGGCGCCGGCATTGCTGGCGAAGCTCGCGCCGCAGGCAAAAAAAAGGGCCCGGAGACAAAGTCCCTGGGCCCTCAAAAGGTGAGAGGTGTCTAGTCCCTCAACCTGGTGAGCGGTAGTACGGCGTCGGTTACGCTTTGAGCGGTACCAGACGCGGTGCAATCATGTTTTCCGGACGCAGGATGTCGTTGAGCATCGCTTCGTCCAGCAGGCCTTCCTCACGCACCAGTTCCAGTACGCCGCGGCCGCTTTCCAGCGCGATACGGGCAATACGGGTGGCGTTTTCGTAGCCGATGTACGGGTTCAGGGCGGTGACCAGGCCGATCGAGTGTTCGACCAGTTCACGGCAGCGCTGTTCGTTGGCGGTGATGCCGACGATGCAGTGCTCGCGCAGCATGTCCATGGCGCGTTGCAGCAGACGGATCGAGTCGAAGATCTTGTAGGCGATCAGCGGCTCCATCACGTTCAGCTGCAGCTGGCCGCCTTCGGCCGCGATGGTCAGCGCGATGTCGTTGCCGATGATGGCGAAGGCCACCTGGTTGACCGCTTCCGGGATAACCGGGTTGACCTTGCCGGGCATGATCGAGCTGCCTGGCTGACGCGCCGGCAGGTTGATCTCGTTGATGCCGGTGCGCGGGCCGCTGGACAGCAGGCGCAGGTCGTTGCAGATCTTCGACAGCTTGACTGCAGTGCGCTTGAGCATGCCGGAGAACAGCACGAAGGCGCCCATGTCGGAGGTGGCTTCGATCAGGTCGGCAGCCGGTACCAGCGGCTGGCCGCTGATCAGCGCCAGACGCTGTACGGCCAGGGCCTGGTAGCCCGGGTCGGCGTTGATGCCGGTACCGATCGCGGTACCGCCCAGGTTGACTTCGGTCAGCACTTCCGGCGCCAGGGTGCGCAGGCGGTTGAGGTCTTCGGTCAGGGTGGTGGCGAAGGCACGGAATTCCTGGCCCAGGGTCATCGGCACGGCGTCCTGCAGCTGGGTACGGCCCATCTTCAGTACGTGGCTGAACTCTTCACCCTTGGCAGCGAAGGCCTGGATCAGGCTGTCGAGGCTGGCCAGCAGCGCATCGTGACCCAGCAGCAGGCCCAGACGGATGGCGGTCGGGTAGGCGTCGTTGGTCGACTGCGCCATGTTCACGTCGTTGTTCGGGTGCAGGTACTGGTACTCGCCCTTCTGGTGACCCATCGCTTCCAGCGCGATGTTGGCGATCACTTCGTTGGCGTTCATGTTGGTGGAGGTACCGGCACCGCCTTGAATCATGTCGACCACGAACTGCTCGTGGAAGTCACCGCGGATCAGGCGGGCACAGGCCTCGCTGATGGCGGCGTGCTTGGCATCGCTCAGGTGACCCAGCTCGCGGTTGGCGTCGGCAGCTGCCTGTTTGACCATGGCCAGGCCGACAACCATTTTCGGGTAGTGCGACAGCGGCACGCCAGAGAGGTGGAAGTTGTTGGCAGCACGCAGGGTCTGGATACCGTAGTAGGCATCAGCAGGGACTTCGAGGGTGCCAAGCAGGTCTTTTTCGACACGGAACGATGCAGCAGCGGACATGATAGAGATCATCTCGAGTTAGGCCCGGCACATGCCGGAATGGCGCCAATCCTAGGCCTGCACGGATTTTGCGGCCAATGCTGTTGCACGCTAACCTATGCACAAACGGCATAACGTTCCATGTGACGCCAATTGACATTCGAGCGTGTACCATTTTGGTGCATGCCTGGAGAGCCCGATGAACCTCGAAAGCAAATGGCTGGAAGATTTCAGCGCCCTGGCCGCCACCCGCAGCTTTTCCCAGGCGGCGGAGCGTCGCTTCGTGACCCAGCCGGCGTTCAGCCGGCGCATTCGCAGCCTGGAGGCTGCGTTGGGGCTGACCCTGGTCAACCGCTCGCGCACGCCGATCGAGTTGACCGCTGCCGGCCAACTGTTCCTGGTGACGGCGCGCACGGTGGTCGACCAGCTGGGCGAGGTGCTGCGCCACTTGCATCACCTGGAAGGCGGGCAGGGCGAGGTGATCCAGGTGGCGGCGGCGCACTCGCTGGCGCTGGGCTTCTTTCCGCGCTGGATCGCGCAGTTGCGCAACGACGGCCTGAACATCGCCACGCGGCTGGTGGCGACCAACGTCGGCGATGCGGTGCACGCCCTGCGCGAAGGTGGCTGCGACCTGATGCTGGCGTTCTACGACCCGGATGCGGCCCTGCAGATGGACGCCGAGATCTTCCCCTCGCTGCACCTGGGGCACACCGAGATGCTGCCGGTGTGTGCAGCGGATGCCGACGGCAAACCGCTGTTCGACCTGGAAAACGACGCCAGCGTGCCCTTGCTGGCCTACAGCGCCGGAGCGTTTCTGGGGCGCTCGGTGAATCTGCTGCTGCGCCAGCGCAACCTGCGCTTTACCACCATCTACGAAACCGCCATGGCCGACAGCCTCAAGAGCATGGCCCTGGAAGGCCTGGGTATTGCCTGGGTGCCGCGCCTGTCGGCCCGTGCCGAGCTTGAACGTGGCGAGCTGGTGATCTGTGGCGGTGCGCAATGGCACGTGCCGCTGGAGATCCGCCTGTACCGCTGCGCGCTGGTGCGCAAGGCCAACGTGCGCCTGCTGTGGCGCAAGCTCGAAGGCGGGCCGGCGACGGCTTGACTCCAGAGTCAGCCCGAAGCCCTGAAAAAGCCCGAAAAATAAGGCTTACAGTTGGTCGCCGGGGTGCATCAAACACACGGCTTTACGATATACTGCGCGGCCTTCGGTCGGTACACCCGGCCCTAATTCGCATAACAAGCCACGCCGGTCGTCCCTGCGTGGCTTGTTGTTTTTTGACGCGCCTGAAGGCGCCCAAGAGAAGAGGCTCGACGATGAGTGCACTGGTTGGCGTGATCATGGGCTCCAAGTCCGATTGGTCCACCCTTAGCCACACCGCCGATATGCTGGAAAAACTCGGCATTCCCTACGAAGTGAAGGTGGTTTCCGCCCACCGCACGCCGGACCTGCTGTTCCAGTACGCCGAAGAGGCCGAAGGCCGTGGCATCGAGGTGATCATCGCCGGTGCCGGTGGCGCTGCCCACCTGCCAGGCATGTGCGCCGCCAAGACCCACCTGCCGGTGCTGGGTGTGCCGGTGCAGTCGGCCATGCTCTCGGGCGTCGATTCGCTGCTGTCGATCGTGCAGATGCCGGCCGGCATCCCGGTTGCCACCCTGGCCATCGGCAAGGCTGGCGCGATCAACGCCGCGCTGCTCTCGGCGAGCATCCTGGGCGCCAAGCACCCGCAGTTCCATACCGTTCTGAAACAGTTCCGCGCTGAGCAGACAGACAACGTTCTGGACAATCCAGACCCGCGCCAGGCCTGAGGTCACACGCATGAAAATCGGTGTAATCGGTGGCGGCCAACTGGGCCGCATGCTGGCCCTGGCGGGTACCCCGCTGGGCATGAACTTCGCTTTCCTCGACCCGGCCCCTGACGCCTGTGCGGCTGCCCTGGGCGAGCACCTGCGTGCCGACTACGGCGACCAGGATCACCTGCGCCAGCTGGCCGACGAAGTCGACCTGGTGACCTTCGAATTCGAAAGCGTGCCAGCCGAGACGGTGGCCTTCCTGTCGCAGTTCGTGCCGGTGTATCCGAGCGCCGAAGCGCTGCGCATCGCCCGCGACCGGCTGTTCGAGAAGAGCATGTTCCGTGACCTGGGCATCCCGACCCCGGCCTTCGCCGACATCCAGTCGCAAGCCGACCTGGAGGCCGCCGTCGCCAGCATCGGCCTGCCGGCCGTGCTCAAGACCCGCACCCTGGGTTATGACGGCAAGGGCCAGAAGGTGCTCCGCACCGAAGCCGATGTTGTCGACACGTTCGCCGAACTTGGTAGCGTGCCCTGCCTGCTGGAGGGCTTCGTGCCGTTCACCGGCGAGGTGTCGCTGATTGCCGTTCGCGGCCGCGATGGCGAGACGCGCTTCTACCCGCTGGTGCACAACACCCACGACAGCGGCATCCTGCGCCTGTCGGTGGCCAGCGAAGACCACCTGCTGCAGAGCCTGGCCGAAGACTACGCGAGCCGCGTGCTCGAGCAGCTCGACTATGTCGGCGTGCTGGCGTTCGAGTTCTTCGAGGTCGACGGTGGCCTGAAGGCCAACGAGATCGCGCCGCGTGTGCACAACTCCGGGCACTGGACCATCGAAGGTGCCGAGTGCAGCCAGTTCGAGAACCACCTGCGCGCCGTGGCCGGCCTGCCGCTGGGCTCGACCGCCAAGGTCGGCGAAAGCGCCATGCTCAACTTCATCGGCGAAGTGCCGGCGGTGGCCGCGGTCGTGGCTATCGACGACTGTCACCTGCATCACTATGGCAAGGCCTTCAAGGCCGGGCGCAAGGTCGGTCACGCCACCCTGCGCTGCGCCGACATGGCCACGCTGGAGCAGAAGATCCAGCAGGTCGAAGCGCTCATCGCAGGCTGAGCGGAACCATTCCCGCCGCGCATCCCTCTGATGGCAGGATGCCAAAGCGCTGACTAGGCTTTGGCTCGTGCACTCAATTCAGAGGGAATGCCATGGGTATCATCGGAACCATCTTCATCGGCCTGATCGTCGGCTTGCTGGCACGTTTTCTGAAGCCGGGCGACGACAGCATGGGCTGGATCATGACCATTCTGCTGGGTATCGCCGGCTCTCTGGCGGCGACCTACGGTGGCCAGGCGCTGGGGATCTACCATGCGGGCGAGGGTGCTGGCTTCCTCGGTGCACTGGTGGGTGCAATCATCCTGCTGGTGATCTACGGCATGATCAAAAAGCGCTGACAGGGCGCTAGAATGCTCGGCAACTTTCCGTCAGTTGCCGAGCTTTTTTTCATGCGCCGAGTCGTACTGCTTATCCTGTTGCTGTGTAGTGGCCTGGCCCGCGCCGAGCTGCCCGAGACCGACTGGCTGGAGCTGATGCCCAAGTCGGACCAGAAGGCGCTGGAGCAGATGCCCGAGATCGACCACAACTCCCCCGAGGCGATGGGTACCTTTACCGAGAAGGGTGGCCTGAAGCAGAGCAAGGGCCTGCCGGCGGTGATGTATTCGAGCAAGACGGTGGCTGCCATGAACGGCAGGCAGATCCGTCTGGGCGGGTACCCGGTGCCGTTGGAAACCGACGCCAAGGGCAACAGCACGCTGTTCTTCCTTGTGCCCTATCCGGGCGCCTGCATCCATGTACCGCCACCGCCGCCCAACCAGCTGGTGCTGGTGCGTTATCCCCATGGCCTGAAGCTGGACGATATCTACACGCCGTTGTGGGTCAGCGGCACGCTGAAGGTGGAGAAGGTCAGCAATGACCTGGCCGATGCGGCGTATGCGCTGGATGCGGGGAAGGTGAGGGTGGTGGAGGACTCCGACCTATAACCGCGCCGGCTCCTGCAATGTAGGAGCCGGCCTTGCCGGCGAATGCGGTCTAGAGCGGTTCGCTGCCGATACTGACACTCAAAGAATGCGTCGCCCCAGGCTTCAGGGTTACCACGTCATCCCACACGTTCGCCGTCTCGATGCACAGCATCCGCTGCCAGCCGTCATCGGCCATGTCCGTGAGCTGCGCGGCGCGGTCCACCCATGGGTTCCAGATCACCGCCGAACGCGAACCCTGGGTACGCAGGGTGATACGCCGGTTCCAGCCCGGGTCGACGATGCTCAGACGCTCAGGTGCCTGCAGGTAGATGCGGTCGGTTTCCCCGGCAAACCCCAGGTCGCCCTGCTGGGTGCGTTGCTCCCAGTCTGCCAGCGTCTCGATGTAGGCCAGCCCGTCCACGCCTTCTACCCGCGCGCCACGCACGTCGCTGACTGCAAAGTAGCTGTGCAGCGCCTGGCTGAGGGTGACGCTGCCATTGCCCAGGTTGTGGCTGTCGAGGGTCAGCGCCAGTTCCTCGCCGAGCACGATGCTCAGTTTCAGTTCCACCGTGTGCGGCCAGCCGGGTAGCTCTCCCAACGTCTGGGGCAGCGTGAAGTCCACGCGTACCGAATCCGCACTGCTGTCGATACCCAGCAACTGCCAGTCACGCCCGCGCACCAGCCCGTGGGCCGGGGCCTCGGCGCCGTGGAACATGGCCTGTACGGCCGCTGGGTTGCGTTGCAGGTTGCCGAACCAGGGCCAGCACACCGGGGCACCGGCGCGCACCGATTTGCCCTGCCTGAAGATCGCCTGATCGCTGAGCCACAGCAGCGGCGGCTCGCCCACGCGCTGGTAACTGAGCACCTGTGCGCCCTGCTGGGCAATCAGCAGCTCGGCGCGAGGCGTGGTGATACGCCAGCAGGCAAGCTCGCCATGCTGTTCGACTTCTACCTTGGATGTGGACATGCGTTGCTCTCGAAGGGTGGCCTACGAGGTCTTGGACCTCGCGCAGACCCTCGAGTTTAGCGCGCCCCAGGCTCAGCGACGAGGCGGCACCGAGCGGGTGCGGCCGCTGCCGTCGATGGCGACGAACACGAACACCGCCTCGGTGACCTTGCGCCATTCACTGCTCAGCGGGTCGTCGCTCCACACCTCGACCATCATCTGGATCGAGCTGCGGCCGATTTCCAGGGTCTGGGTATAGAAGGACAATTGCGCGCCCACCGCCACCGGCACCAGAAAGGCCATGCGGTCGATCGCCACGGTGGCGACGCGCCCGCCTGCGACTCGGCTGGCCATGGCCGTGCCGGCCAGGTCCATCTGGGCGACCAGCCAGCCGCCGAAGATATCGCCGAAACCGTTGGTTTCACGGGGCAATGCGGTGATCTGCAAGGCCAGGTCGCCTTGCGGAATGGGATCTTCTTGTTCGAGTTCAATCATGCCGGGGGTGCCTCTGACCCGTAACGCTTCGTTGGTTTGCGCTGGTGCGGACGCCGCGAAAAACGATTCAGCACGAACATACTACGCTGCTTCGCTCTGCCGTGCGGCGAAGGGAAACTCTGCGAAACCGACTAAGCATACCTAGCGGCGTTTTCGCACAACATCCCACACAAGGCGTAACCGTTTGATACGAGCGGCCAGTATATAGAGCCGCGCGTGGGGCGACGACCATGCGGTCATGATTATCTGCCCCGATTATGTCGATCCATGTGCTTTTTCGAACAATTTGCTATCGTTCGACCTCCTGACAGGCCGGGGCCAGCGCTGCCGCGGCCTGATTTGCCAATAAGAGACGCTTCGATGACCTCCGTGCCCCCCTCCATAGAGCAGCCCTCGCGGCCGCTCACCCGCAGTGACTACAAGACCCTGTCGCTCTCCGCCCTGGGCGGGGCGCTGGAGTTCTACGACTTCATCATCTTCGTGTTCTTCGCCGCGGTGGTGGGCAAGCTGTTCTTCCCGGTCGACATGCCCGAGTGGCTGCGCCTGATGCAGACCTTCGGCATCTTCGCTGCCGGCTACCTGGCGCGCCCGCTGGGCGGCATCGTGATGGCCCACTTCGGCGACCTGCTGGGGCGCAAGAAGATGTTCACCCTGAGCATCTTCATGATGGCCGTGCCGACCCTGATCATGGGCCTGCTGCCCACCTACGCGCAGATCGGCATGTGGGCACCGATCCTGTTGCTGCTGATGCGCGTGATCCAGGGCGCCGCCATTGGCGGTGAAGTGCCGGGTGCCTGGGTGTTCGTGTCCGAACACGTGCCGGCGCGCAACATCGGCTACGCCTGCGGCACCCTGACGGCGGGCCTCACCTCGGGCATCCTGCTCGGCTCGCTGGTCGCGACCCTGATCAACACCGTATACACCCCCGAGCAACTGAGCGACTACGCCTGGCGGATCCCGTTCCTGCTCGGCGGCGTGTTCGGCCTGTTTTCGGTGTACCTGCGCCGCTGGCTGCACGAAACCCCGGTGTTCGCCGAGATGCAGCAGCGCAAGGCATTGGCCGAGGAAGTGCCGCTGCGCGCGGTGCTGCGTGACCACCGTGGCGCCATCGTACTGTCGATGCTGCTGACCTGGTTGCTGTCGGCCGGCATCATCGTGGTCATCCTGATGACCCCGACCGTGCTGCAGACCCTCTACGGCATCAGCGCCACCGAGGCCCTCAAGGCCAACAGCCTGGCCATCGTGCTGCTGAGCATCGGCTGCATCGTGGCCGGGCGCCTGGCCGACCGCTTCGGCGCCGGGCGCGTGTTCATCGTCGGCAGCCTGGCGCTGCTGGCCAGCTCCTGGAGCTTCTACCACAACCTGGCGGCGCACCCTGAGTGGCTGTACCCGATGTACGCGGTTACCGGGCTGTGCGTGGGCATCGTCGGTGCGGTGCCTTACGTGATGGTGCGCGCCTTCCCGCCGGTGGTGCGTTTCAGCGGCCTGTCGTTTTCCTACAACCTGGCCTACGCGATCTTCGGTGGCCTGACCCCGATCATGGTCACCTCGCTGATGAAGTTCAGCCCGCTCGGCCCGGCCTACTATGTCGCCGGCATCTGCACCCTGGGCCTGCTGGTAGGCATCTACCTGCTGCTCACCAAGCGCTGAAACCCCGCCCCGCGTCCGCTATAAAGGCCATCCCTCGAACGAGGTGATGGCCTTTCATCTAATTGTCACATTCAGTTCATAGAGTAGTCATACGGCCTGCAGATACTTGGGCCCGATCCATCTACCCCCAATTCCTGCTAGGAGTAAGGCATGAAACTGAAGCGTTTGATGGCGGCCCTGACCTTTGCCGCCGCTGGCGTTGCGACTGCCAACGCAGTTGCCGCTGTTGATCCTGCTATTCCGACCTACGTCAAAACCACCGGCGTATCGGGCAACCTCTCCAGCGTCGGTTCCGATACCCTGGCAAACCTGATGACCCTGTGGGCCGAGGCCTACAAGAAGGAATACCCGAACGTAAACATCCAGATCCAGGCCGCCGGCTCCTCCACCGCGCCACCCGCGCTGACCGAAGGCACCGCCAACCTGGGCCCGATGAGCCGCAAGATGAAAGACGTCGAGCTGCAGGCGTTCGAACAGAAGTACGGCTACAAACCGACCGCCATCCCGGTCGCCGTCGACGCCCTGGCCGTGTTCGTGCACAAGGACAACCCGATCAAGGGCCTGACCATGGCTCAGGTCGACGCCATCTTCTCCTCCACCCGCCTGTGCGGTGCCAAGGCCGACGTGAAAACCTGGGGCGACCTGGGCGTGACCGGCGACCTGGCCAACAAGCCGGTCCAGCTGTTCGGTCGCAACTCGGTATCCGGCACCTACGGCTACTTCAAGGAAGAAGCCCTGTGCAAAGGCGACTTCAAGCCTAACGTCAACGAACAACCTGGCTCGGCGTCCGTCGTGCAGTCGATCAGCAGCTCGCTGAACGGTATCGGTTACTCGGGCATCGGCTACAAGACCGCCAGCGTGAAAACCGTGGCCCTGGCCAAGAAGGAAGGCGGCGCGTTCGTCGAAGACAACGAAGCCAACGCCCTGAACGGTACCTACCCGCTGTCGCGTTTCCTCTACGTCTACGTCAACAAGGCCCCGAACAAGCCTCTGGCCCCGCTGGAAGCCGAGTTCGTCAAGCTGGTGCTGTCGCAGGCCGGTCAACAGGTCGTGGTGAAAGACGGTTACATCCCGCTGCCCGCCAAAGTGGCCGAGAAAGCGCTGGCCGACCTGGGCCTGAACCACGCCGCCAAAGGCGTCGCTGCAAACTGAGTGTGAACGGGCGCGCCCTGCATCTGTGCGGGCCGCGCTGCAAATTGCGAGTCCGCTGCCAGGCATGCCTGAGCGGCGGGCTTTTTTGCGTCACTGCATTGTCATGTTTTTGTCATACGGGACCGCTAGGGTGAGCGCATGAATGATCTGGCCAACTCCACCATGACCCAAAATTCTCCCCCCGTGCGGATTGATTTCAATACGCCCGAGCTGCAACGCAAGCGTCGCCTGCGTGCATTCAAGGACCGCCTGACCCGCTGGTATGTACTGGTGGGCGGGCTCGCCGTGCTGGCGGCGATCACCTTGATCTTCTTCTACCTGGCCTACGTGGTGGTGCCGCTGTTTCAAGGCGCCGAACTGACCACCAAGAAGGCCATGACCCCGGCCTGGCTGACCCAGGACGCCGGCAAGCCGCTGATGATCGCGCTCGAAGAGCAGAACCTGGTCGGCATGCGCGTCTCGGACAAGGGGCAGGCGCTGTTCTTCGACACCAAGACCGGTGCCGAGCTCAAGCGTGTCGACCTGCCGGTACCGGCCGGCACCCAGGTGACCTCGATCGGCGCCGACCAGCCGGGCAACCCGCTGGTGGTGCTGGGCCTGTCCAACGGCCAGGCACTGGTGTTCAGCCACAGCTACAAGATCACCTACCCGGACAACCACAAGACCATCACCCCGGCCATCGACTACCCCTATGGCCAGCAACCGTTCGCCCTCGGCGATTCGGGCCGTGCGCTGGAGCACGTGAGCCTGAACGTCAATGGCGACACCCTGGTGGTGGCCGGCTCCAGCGGTGCGCAGTTGCAGGTACTGCAACTGAGCCGCGAAGAAAACATGATGACCGGCGAAGTCACCAGCGAGCAGAACCACATCGAACTGCCGCAGATGACCGAGGCGGTCAAGGCGATCTTCATCGACCCGCGCCAGCAGTGGTTGTACGTGATCAACGGGCGGGCCCAGGCCGATGTGTTCAGCCTGCGCGACAAGAGCCTCAACGGTCGTTACAAGCTGCTCGACGACGCCGATGCCGAAGTCACCGCCAGCGCCCAGCTGGTGGGCGGCATCTCGCTGATCATCGGTGACTCCAAGGGTGGCCTGGCCCAGTGGTTCATGGCCCGCGACCCGGACGGTGAACAGCGCTTCAAGCAGATCCGAACCTTCCAGATGGGCAAGGCGCCGATCGTGCAGATCGATGCCGAAGAGCGCCGCAAGGGCTTCGTGGCACTGGATGCCAGCGGCAAGCTCGGCGTGTTCCACAGCACCGCACACCGCACCCTGCTGGTGGAGCCGATGGCCGAAGGCGCCGGCGTGCTGGCACTGTCGCCACGGGCCAACCGCCTGTTCGTCGAAGAGGGCGGCAAGCTGATCCCGGCCAGCCTGCGCAACCCGCACCCGGAAGTGTCCTGGAGCGCGCTGTGGAGCAAGGTCTGGTACGAGAACTACGACGAGCCCAAGTACGTCTGGCAGTCCACCGCGTCGAACACCGACTTCGAGCCCAAGCTGAGCCTGTCGCCACTGACCTTCGGTACGCTCAAGGCCGCGTTCTACGCGATGATCCTGGCCGCACCGCTGGCGATTGCCGCAGCGATCTACACCGCCTACTTCATGGCCCCGGGCATGCGCCGCAAGGTCAAGCCGGTGATCGAGCTGATGGAGGCGATGCCCACGGTGATCCTCGGCTTCTTCGCCGGGCTGTTCCTGGCGCCTTACCTGGAAGGGCATCTGCCCGGTGTGTTCAGCCTGTTCGTGGTGATGCCGTTCGGCATCCTGCTGGCCGGCTTCATCTGGAGCCGCCTGCCGGAGTCGATCCGCCTGCGTGTGCCGGATGGCTGGGAAGCGGCGATCCTGATCCCGGTGATCCTGTTCACCGGCTGGGGCGCGCTGACCCTGAGCCCGTTCCTCGAAACCTGGTTCTTCGGCGGCGACATGCGCCTGTGGATCACCAATGACCTGGGCATCACCTACGACCAGCGCAACGCCCTGGTGGTCGGTATCGCCATGGGCTTTGCGGTCATCCCGAACATCTACTCGATTGCCGAGGACGCCGTGTTCAGCGTGCCGCGCAGCCTGACCCTGGGCTCGCTGGCACTCGGCGCCACGCCGTGGCAGACCCTGACCCGCGTGGTCATCCTGACCGCCAGCCCGGGCATCTTCTCGGCGCTGATGATCGGCATGGGCCGCGCGGTGGGTGAAACCATGATCGTGCTGATGGCCACGGGCAACACCCCGGTCATGGAAATGAACCTGTTCGAAGGTATGCGCACCCTGGCGGCCAACGTCGCGGTGGAGATGCCCGAATCGGAAGTCGGTGGCAGCCACTACCGCGTGCTGTTCCTCGCCGCGCTGGTGCTGCTGATGTTCACCTTCGTGATGAACACCTTGGCCGAGCTGATTCGCCAGCGTCTGCGCAAGAAATACTCGTCGCTTTGATAGAAAGGTAGAGATCCGTGAAAAAGGATTCCCTCAAGAGCTGGTTCAAGAGCGGCGCCCCCGGCGTCTGGATAAGCGGTGGCGCGGTGTCCATCGCGGTGATCATGACCATCGGTCTGCTCTCCGTGATCGCCGTGCGCGGCCTGGCGCACTTCTGGCCGGCCGACCTGATCCAGGCCAGCTACAACGTGCCGGGCCAGGCCAACCACATCGTCATCGGCGAAGTGGTGCAAAAGGAAGAGGTGCCGCTGGCACGCCTCAAGGGGGCCGGCCTGCCGGTACCCGACAACGGCCCGGAGTTCATGACCCGCGAGCTGATCAAGGTCGGCAACCGCGACCTCAACGGCAGTGACTTCACCTGGGTGGTCGGCGACTGGCTGGTGGACCAGCAGAAGCCGGTCGACCTGATCGCCCTGGAGCGCCGCGAGTGGGGCAACTTCTACGGCTACCTGGTCAGCGTCAAGGAAAACGGCAAGGTGGTTGCCGAAGGGCAGGCCGCCTGGAACGAGCTGCAGGCACGCCTCAAGCGTGCTGCCGGCCTGGCCGGCGAGCTGCAGAAGCTCGAGAAGAAGGACATCGGTGCGATCAACCATGGCCTTGAGCGCCTGCGCCTGCAAGCCCGCAAGCTGGAACTGCAAGGCAAGCTGACCCCTGTAGCGCAGGCCGACATGGATGCCGAGCGCGCCGAGCTGAACAACCGCTACAAGGCCATCGAGGACCGCCTGGGCAAGCTGCACCAGGACTTCAGCCGCGACAGCCTGGTGGCCCGTGACGGCAATGGCCGCGAAGTCGAGATCAACCTCGACAAGGTGGTGCACGCCTACCAACCCAACGCCATGAACAACTTCACCAAGCTGGGCACCTACTTCGCCAAGGTGTGGGAGTTCCTCAGCGACGACCCGCGTGAAGCCAACACCGAGGGCGGGATCTTCCCGGCGATCTTCGGCACCGTGATGATGACCCTGATCATGGCCGTGATCGTCACCCCGTTCGGCGTGCTGGCGGCGGTGTACCTGCGTGAATATGCCCGCCAGGGCCCGGTGACCCGGCTGATCCGCATCGCGGTGAACAACCTGGCCGGCGTGCCGGCGATCGTCTACGGCGTGTTCGGCCTGGGCTTCTTCGTGTACGTGCTGGGCGGCTCGCTCGACCACCTGTTCTTCCCCGAAGCACTGCCGGCGCCGACCCTGGGTACCCCGGGCCTGCTGTGGGCCTCGCTGACCCTGGCGCTGCTGGCGGTGCCGGTGGTGATCGTGGCCACCGAAGAAGGCCTGGCGCGGATCCCGCGGACCGTGCGCGAGGGCTCGCTGGCCCTGGGTGCGACCAAGGCCGAGACGCTGTGGAAGATCGTGCTGCCGATGGCCAGCCCCGCGATGATGACCGGCATGATCCTGGCCGTGGCCCGTGCCGCGGGCGAGGTGGCGCCGCTGATGCTGGTGGGTGTGGTGAAACTGGCGCCGTCGCTGCCGGTGGACGGCAACTACCCGTACCTGCACCTGGACCAGAAGATCATGCACCTGGGCTTCCACATCTACGACGTCGGCTTCCAGAGCCCCAACGTCGAGGCCGCGCGGCCGCTGGTGTACGCCACGGCGCTGCTGCTGGTGATGGTGATCGCCACGCTCAACCTCTCGGCGGTATGGATACGCAACCACCTGCGCGAGAAGTACAAGGCGCTGGACAGCTGATACCCCTTATTGCAAGCGCCGCCCGTGTGTTGTGCCGGGCGGTACGATGAAACGAAATTGATAGCGTATGGAGTCTTACCATGCAGCATGAATCCCACACCCACGGCATCGACATGTCCGCCCTGGGTCGCACCAAGCAGAGCCTGCAGCTGGCCGACGAGACCGTGGCCATCGAAGTGCCGGGCCTGAGCCTGTTCTACGGCGAGAAGCAGGCGCTGTTCGATGTCAGCCTGAACATTCCCAAGCAGCGCGTGACCGCCTTCATCGGCCCCTCGGGCTGCGGCAAGTCGACCCTGCTGCGCACCTTCAACCGCATGAACGACCTGGTCGACGGCTGCCGGGTGGAAGGCGCGATCAACCTCGACGGCAACAACATCTACCGCAAGGGCGAGGACGTGGCCGAGCTGCGCCGCCGCGTGGGCATGGTGTTCCAGAAGCCCAACCCGTTCCCCAAGACCATCTACGAAAACGTGGTGTACGGCCTGCGCATCCAGGGCATCAACAAGAAGCGTGTACTGGATGAAGCCGTGGAGTGGGCACTCAAGGGTGCCGCACTGTGGGAGGAGGTCAAGGACCGCCTGCACGACTCGGCCCTGGGCCTGTCCGGCGGCCAGCAGCAGCGCCTGGTGATCGCCCGTACCATCGCGGTGGAGCCAGAGGTGCTGCTGCTCGACGAACCGTGCTCGGCGCTGGACCCGATCTCCACGCTCAAGGTCGAAGAGCTGATCTACGAACTCAAGTCCAAGTACACCATCGTCATCGTGACCCACAACATGCAGCAGGCCGCGCGGGTTTCGGACTACACCGCGTTCATGTACATGGGCAAGCTGGTGGAATACGGTGACACCGACACCCTGTTCACCAACCCGGCGAAGAAGCAGACCGAAGACTACATCACCGGTCGGTATGGCTAGGATTCAACGATTGAACGCCGCCTGACAGCACTTACCGGACGCGCCAAGGATTTCTCATGATCGACAAAGACAGCCTTACCCATCACATCTCCCAGCAGTTCAACGCCGAACTTGAAGAGGTTCGCAGCCATCTTCTGGCAATGGGCGGCCTGGTCGAGAAACAGGTCAACGACGCCGTCACCGCGCTGATCGAGGCCGATTCGGGCCTGGCCCAGCAGGTGCGCGAAGTCGATGAGCAGATCAACCAGATGGAACGCAACATCGACGAGGAGTGCGTGCGCATCCTGGCTCGGCGCCAGCCGGCGGCGTCGGACCTGCGCCTGATCATCAGCATCTCCAAGTCGGTGATCGACCTGGAGCGCATCGGCGACGAATCGACCAAGATCGCCCGCCGCGCCATCCAGCTGTGCGAAGAAGGCGAGTCGCCGCGCGGCTACGTGGAGGTGCGTCACATCGGCGACCAGGTACGCAACATGGTGCGCGACGCGCTCGACGCCTTTGCCCGCTTCGATGCCGAGCTGGCGCTGTCGGTGGCGCAGTACGACAAGACCATCGACCGCGAGTACAAGACCGCCCTGCGCGAGCTGGTGACCTACATGATGGAAGACCCGCGCTCGATCTCGCGGGTACTGAGCGTGATCTGGGCGCTGCGTTCGCTGGAGCGCATCGGCGACCACGCGCGCAACATCGCCGAGCTGGTGATCTACCTGGTGCGCGGTACCGACGTGCGTCACCTGGGCCTGAAGCGAATGAAGGAAGAAGTCGAGGGCAACGGCAACGGCGAAAAAGCTAATGTTCCGGGCAAACCTGACGATAAATAGGACTGCCCCGAGAATGAACGCCCGGCCTTGGCCGGGCGTTTTCGTTTGCGGCAGCGCAACAGCACGCACCCGCGAATGATTTGACGGAGCCCCGGCATGAGCGAAGTCTTGGCAAATGGCCATCAGTCAACGTTATGCTAGCCGGGTCTTGAAGGAGTGGCGATGAGTAAAGTCAGTGTTCTGGTCGTGGATGACGCGCCGTTTATCCGTGACCTGGTGAAAAAGTGTCTGCGCAATTACTTCCCCGGCATGGTCATCGAGGACGCGGTCAACGGTCGCAAGGCCCAGGTGCTGCTGGAGCGCGAGCGTTTCGACCTGGTGCTGTGCGACTGGGAGATGCCCGAGATGTCGGGCCTGGAGCTGCTGACCTGGTGCCGCCAGCACGAAGCGCTCAAGGCCATGCCGTTCATCATGGTGACCAGCCGTGGCGACAAGGAAAACGTGGTGCAGGCGATCCAGGCCGGTGTGTCGGACTTTGTCGGCAAGCCGTTCACCAACGAGCAGTTGCTGACCAAGGTGAAGAAGGCGCTGACCAAGCTGGGCAAGCTCGATACCCTGATGGCCAGTGCGCCCACCCGCGCCACCTCCGCGTTTGCCAATGACTCGCTGTCGGCCCTGACCGGCGGCAAGGCCGAGACCGTGCGCCCGGCCGCCCCAGCTGCGGCCCCGGTGGCGGCGGCCAAGCCACTGATCAATGCGCCGCAACCGGGCGCGGCCAAGGCGGCGGCGCCGGCGGGCCGCGGACAGGGCCAGCTGCGCCTGTCCAGCGGCAACCAGGCCTGCGTGATCAAGGCCCTGAGCCTGAAGGAAGCCTTGCTGGTGGTACGCCGTGGCGAAGTGCTGCCGCAGATCCTGGAAGGCGCGGTGCTGGACCTGGAGCAGGGCGACAATGCCGAGATCGCGCGGCTCAACGGGTACCTGCATGCGGTGGTGGCGGTGGAATCCAAGCCGGACAGCGACTGGCTGCAGCTGACCTTCCGCTTTGTCGACCAGGATGCGCAGAAGCTCGACTACCTGTCGCGGCTGATTGCCCGCGGTACGGCGCTCAAGCACTTCGTGCCGGGGGCCTGACAGGCCCTTTGCTGCTCGCGGCCTCTTCGCCGGCAAGGCCGGCTCCTACAGCCGTAGGAGCCGGCCTTGCCGGCGAAGGACACACCACTGATCGCCTGCCATACCCCGCATCACTCCCCGCAACACGCCCTCCATATTCCCCTGCTAGGCTTGCTCACAGCTAACCTGTCAGATGGCCACTACCGATGCCGCCACACCTGCTGCTGTTCTGCGCCCTGTTGCTGGCTGCCGGCCCGAGCTGGGCCATGACCATCTACAAGAACACCGACGCCGACGGCGTGGTGTCCTATTCCGATCGCCCCAGCCCCGGCGCTCGCGCACTGGTGTTCCGTGATCGCATGGTCGAGCAGCTGGGCCAGCAGGTGCAGTTGCAGGTCAGCAAGTACGCCGACGGCGTGCGTTTCAGTGCCCGCAACGAGCTGCACGCCCCGGTCGAAGTGGAACTGCGCCTGGAGCGCCTGGGCAACGTGCAGAACCTGGCGCCGCGCATCGTCCGGCGGGTGGTACCGGCCCGTTCCACGCTGCTGCTCACTGCCCTCGGTGCGCGCAAGCCCGGTACCCCGGTCAGCTACCGCGAGCAGTTCAACTACACGTTGGGCAACCCCGCCCAGCGCACCCAGGCCTATCGCTACCCGTTCCCCTGGCGCGGCGGCCCGTTCCGCCTCTCCCAGGGCCCCAATGGCACCTACAGCCACTTCGGCCCCAAGGGCCGCTATGCCATGGACATCGCCATGCCCGAAGGCACGCCGATCATCGCGGCGCGGGCAGGGGTGGTGATAAAGACGGAAAACACCCAGAGCGGGCGCGGTACCAACCCGGCAGGCAATTTCGTGCGGATTCTGCATGCCGACGGCACCATGGGCGTGTACCTGCACCTGATGCGCGGGTCGGTGGTGGTCAGCGAAGGCCAGCGGGTGGCCTATGGCACGCCGCTGGCAAGGTCCGGCAACACCGGCAACAGCAGCGGGCCGCACCTGCATTTCGTGGTGCAGCGCAACGTGGGGCTGGCGCTGGAGTCGATCCCGTACCAGTTCAACCAGCCCATCGGCGGGCTGCCGAGCTTTACCGCCGGCAACCCGTAAGGCGCGTCAATCGAGCTTGAGCACCTTGGCCAGCACGATCTTGGGCCCTTTCATCTTCTTGATGATGATGCGCAGGCCGTCGACCTCCAGCACCTCTTCTTCTTCCGGTACGCGCTTGAGCGTCTCGTAGACCAGGCCAGCAAGGGTTTCGGCCTCGATATGGTCCAGGTCCACGCCCAGCAGGCGCTCGACCTTGAACAGCGGGGTGTCGCCGCGCACCAGCAGCTTGCCGGGCTGGTAGGCGAGGATACCGCGCTCGGTCTTGCGGTGTTCGTCCTGGATGTCGCCCACCAGCACTTCGAGCACGTCTTCCATGGTCAGGTAGCCGATCACCTTGCCATCGGCCTCTTCGACCAGGGCAAAGTGCGCGCCGCCCTTGCGGAACTGCTCCAGCAGCTGCGACAGCGGCATGTGCCGCGATACGCGTTCCAGCGGGCGGGTCAGCTCGGCCAGGTTGAACGACTCGGGCAGGTGGTCCAGCGCGGCCAGTTCCAGCAGCAGGTCCTTGATGTGCAGCAGGCCGACGAATTCGCCGCTTTCGGCGTCGAGCACCGGGTAGCGGCTGAACTTGTGCCGGCGGAACATCGCGAGGATCTCCTTGAGCGGCGCATGGGCGTCGAGGCTGACCATGTCTTCACGGGAATTGGCCCAGTCGACCACCTCCAGTTCGCCCATCTCCACCGCCGAGGCCAGTACGCGCATGCCCTGGTCGCTGGGGTCCTGGCCCCGGCTGGAGTGCAGGATCAGCTTGAGCTCCTCGCGGCTGTAATGGTGCTCGTGGTGCGGGCCGGGCTCGCCCTGGCCGGCGATGCGCAGGATGGCGTTGGCACTGGCGTTGAGCAGGTAGATGGCCGGGTACATCATCCAGTAGAACAGGTACAGCGGTACCGCCGTCCACAGCGACAGCAGTTCGGGCTTGCGAATGGCCCAGGACTTGGGCGCCAGCTCGCCGACCACGATGTGCAGGTAGGAGATCACGAAGAAGGCGCTGAAGAACGATACGCCCTTGATGACTTCGGGCGATTGCACGCCCACCGCCGCCAGCAGCGGCTCGAGCAGGTGCGCGAAGGCCGGCTCGCCGACCCAGCCCAGGCCCAGCGAGGCCAGTGTGATGCCCAGCTGGCAGGCCGACAGGTAGGCGTCCAGCTGGCTGTGTACGGTACGCAGGATATGCCCGCGCCAGCCGTTCTTGCCGGCAATCGCCTCGACCCGGGTCGAGCGCAGCTTGACCATGGCGAACTCGGCCGCAACGAAGAATCCGTTGAGCAGAACCAGCAGCAGAGCAAAAAGAATCATGCCGAAATCGGCGAACAGTGAAGCGAGGGTGATACCAGGGGAAGGGTCCATGATGGAGTTTTACGGGGTCCGTCTTCTGAAATAAGGGAGTGTGGCAATGCCAGCAGGTACTGGCGCGAGTCAGCCAATGTAGCGGCTGACTGCGCAAATTTAAAGGGCGGTCGCTCAGGAAACGGTGCGGGTTGCCACCTGAACGGGGGCGAAATGGCAGGTAAAGGTACTGCCGTGGCCCGGTACGCTGCTGATCTCCAGCCGGCCGCGGTGGCGCAGCAGTACGTGCTTGACGATCGCCAGGCCAAGGCCGGTGCCGCCGGTGGTGGAGTTGCGGCTGGAGTCGACGCGGTAGAAACGCTCGGTCAGGCGTGGCAGGTGCTTGGGGTCGATGCCGATGCCCGAGTCCTGCACGCTCAGGTGCGCGCCCTGGGCGTCGGCCCACCAGCGGATGCGGATCTGGCCTTCATCCTGGGTGTACTTGACGGCATTGAACACCAGGTTGGAGAACGCGCTGCGCAGTTCCGCCTCGCTGCCCTTGAGGCGCACGCCCGGCTCGGCGTCCAGGGTGATGCGCTGGTTGCGCTGGCCGGACAGGGCCTGGGCATCGCCCTTGATCGACTGCAGCAGGCTGTCGATGGCCACCGGCTGGTTGTCGGAGGGGTAGTCGGTGGCCTCCAGCTTGGCCAGCAGCAACAGGTCGTTGAGCAGCGTCTGCATGCGCACGCCTTGCTGCTGCATCTGGGTCAGGGCCCGCACCCAGCGCGGGTTCACCTCCTCGACGTTGTCGAGCAGGGTCTCCAGGTACCCGGCAATCACCGTCAGTGGCGTGCGCAGCTCGTGGGAGACGTTGGCGACGAAGTCCTTGCGCATCTGTTCGAGCTGGTGGATGCGGGTCACGTCGCGCACCAGCATCAGGTGTTCGTTGTTGCCGTAGCGGGTGATGTGCAGCTGGATGCGCAGGCGGTCGCTGATGGGCGAGGGGATTTCCAGCGGTTCGAGGTAGTTCTCCTGTTCGAAGTACTCCTTGAAGCGCGGGTGGCGCACCAGGTTGGTGACCGGCTGGCCGCTGTCCTGTGGGGTCTTGAGCCCCAGCAGGGTCTCGGCGGCGCGGTTCCACCACTCCAGGTTGCCGTCGCTGTCGAGCATGATCACCGCGTCCTTGAGGGCGGCGGTGGACTCCTGCACGCGGTCGATCACTGCCTGCAGGCGCCCGCGCACGCGTTGGTCGCGGCGTTGCAGGTGGTAGATGCTGTCGAACACCTCGCCCCACAGGCCATAGCCGTCGGGCGGGGCCTCGTCGGGTTTGTGCTGGCGCAGCCAGTCGTGCAGGCGCAGCAGTTGCTTGAGGGTCCAGCCCAGATACACGCCAAGGCCCAGGGCCAGGCTCCAGCCGTAATGGCCGCTGATCAGCCCGGCCAGCAGGCAGACGGTGGTCAGCAGCAGCATGTGGCGAATCAGGGTGCCATGCCAGTTTTGGTTCACGGTGGGTCCTTAGGACCCGCTGCAAGCTGCAAGCGGCAAGCTGCAAGATTGAAGCGGATCTGCGTTTGCTTTTGCTCTTACTTGAGGCTTGTAGCTTGCCGTGTTCTCAACTCTTGGTTGAGAACCGGTATCCCGTGCCGCGCACGGTTTGTACCAGATTTTCGTAGGCTTCACCCAGCGCCTTGCGCAGACGGCGGATATGCACGTCGACGGTGCGCTCCTCCACATACACATTGCCGCCCCATACCTGGTCGAGCAGCTGGCCACGGGTGTAGGCGCGCTCCTGGTGGGTCATGAAGAACTGCAGCAGGCGGTATTCGGTAGGGCCCATCTCGGCAGGCTTGCCGTCGATGGTCACGCGGTGGCTGATCGGGTCGAGCAGCAGGCCGCCGACCTCGATCGGGGCCTCGCCATCACTGGGGCCGGCACGGCGCAGCACGGCCTTGAGGCGGGCCACCAGTTCGCGCGGGGAGAACGGCTTGGTGATGTAGTCGTCGGCGCCGACTTCCAGGCCCTGGATCTTGTTGTCTTCCTCACCCTTGGCGGTGAGCATGATGATCGGGATGTCGCCGGTCAGCTCGTCGCGCTTGAGGCGCCGCGCCAGTTCGATGCCCGAAGTGCCCGGCAGCATCCAGTCGAGCAGGATCAGGTCGGGCTTGCGGTCGACGATGATGGCATGGGCCTGCTGCGAGTTTTCCGCCTCCAGGCAGTCGTAGCCGGCCATTTCCAATGCAACGGCGATCATCTCGCGAATCGGCGCCTCGTCGTCAACGATCAGAATGTTCCTGCCAACCATGCTCAAACCTCTTCCCATTAAGGTGTCTTGGCCCGCATTAGATAACGGAATTATTGCAGTCGTGTGACAGGTCGTGTGGCCTGGCGGCAACATTCCTTGGCTGAGCTAGGCTTTAGCTCCCACCCATCACCAAAAACGGTGAATCCAATGACACGACATACGCTGAACTGGATGGCTCTCTTTGCTGTTGCAGCACTGGCCCTGCCGGGGGTGGCAGCGGCCGCGCCGGGGATGGAGAAGAACGGCGTGCTGGTCGATTCTGCCGGCATGACGCTGTACACCTTCGACAAGGATGCCGGCGGCAAATCCATGTGCAATGACGACTGCGCCAAGAACTGGCCGCCCCTCAAGGCCATGGCGGGCGACGCCGCCGAGGGCAAGTGGACGCAGATCAAGCGCGAAGACGGCTCGATGCAGTGGGCCTACGATGGCAAGCCGCTGTACACCTTCGTCAAGGACAAGAAGGGCGGTGACATGACCGGCGACGGCATGAAGGACGTCTGGCACGCCGCCAAGCCATGAGGCCGGCCTTGCGCGGCCGCCCCCGGGGGCGGCTAGCGCAGGGCGTAGTCCAGTACCACGCCGATGAACACCAGCAGCCCGGCCCAGTGGTTGTGCAGGAAGGCCTTGAAGCAGGCGTCGCGATCCAGGCTGCGGGTCGACCAGTATTCCCAGGCGAAGCACAGCGCCGCGCCTACCAGCCCCAGGTGGAACCAGCCACCCAGCTCGAAGCGGTTGCCGGCCATCAGCAGGCAGCCCAGCGACAGCAGCTGCAAGGTCAGGATGATGGCGCGATCGGCTTCGCCGAACAGGATCGCAGTGGACTTGACCCCGATCTTCAGGTCGTCGTCGCGGTCGACCATCGCGTAGTAGGTGTCGTAGCCCACGGTCCACAGCAGGTTGGCGATGTACAGCAGCCAGGCGATGGCCGGCAGCTCGCCGGTGGCGGCGGTGAAGGCCATGGGGATGCCCCAGGAATAGGCTGCGCCCAGCACCACCTGCGGGTAATAGGTGTAGCGCTTCATGAACGGGTAGCAGGCTGCCAGCGCCACGGCGCCGAACGACAGCCATACCGTCTGCGCATTGGTGCACAGCACCAGCACGAAACTCAGCCCCACCAGGGTCGCGAACAGGACCAGCGCCTCGCGCCCGCTGATGCGTCCGGCCGCCAGCGGGCGTTCGGCGGTGCGCTTGACGTGACCGTCGACCTTGCGGTCGGCAAAATCATTGATCGCGCAGCCCGCGGCGCGCATCAGCACCACGCCGAACAGGAAGATCAGCACGTTGGCCACGGTGGGCGTGCCCTTGGCCGCGATCCATACCGCCGTGA
The DNA here is from genome assembly GCF_024126555.1 of Pseudomonas sp. VE 267-6A. Taxonomy (NCBI): domain Bacteria; kingdom Pseudomonadati; phylum Pseudomonadota; class Gammaproteobacteria; order Pseudomonadales; family Pseudomonadaceae; genus Pseudomonas; species Pseudomonas sp. VE 267-6A. The sequence continues at coordinate 42,177 of NZ_JAMYBY010000009.1, read as the reverse complement.
GGGTGGGCCACAGCAGCAGGTAGATGCCGATCGGCTTGTCCATGCGGCTGAGCTGGATGAAGTCCCAGGCCCGGGGGTGCAGGCGATTGAGCGACTTGAGCAGGCTCAGGTACATCAGCGGTCCTCCAGGCGGGTGTCGGTGGCCTGCCACAGGGCGGGCAGGAAGATCTCGGCCACCAGGATGCTCAGTTCACCCTGGTCGAACCGCGAACGGCGTGCCCACAGGCCGTCATGGCGCTGCTCGCGGGGCAACCAGGCGGCAGGGTAGTGGCACACCTCGATGGCCTGGCGGGCAAACCCGGGGCTGCAGAACAGCAACTCGCCCAGCGAACGGCTGCCCAGCGCTTCCATGTCCAGGCCGCCCTGCTGCAGGGCGCTGCGCGCGGCCACACTGCGTGCGTACACCCACGGCTGGCCATGCCCGCGCAGGTACACCTCGCGCACCCAGCCTTCGCTGCCCGGGGCCAGGCCGAGGCTGGTGCACTCGTCGGCGCGCAGCGGCTGCCAGCCCTCGTACAGGGGGGTCACGCTGAAGTGATCGGCGGATAATCGGGTCAGGCGGCGGGTCAACGAGCCCTGGTCGAACAGCCAGTCGGCGGTAAGGGGGTCGGCGCTTGCGGCCAGCGGCGTTTGCTGCTGCAGCCAGTGTGGCGCGGGCACTTGCGAGGTTTCGTACGGCACGGTAGGTATGCGGTTACAAGCCAGTGAGGCGCCGAGCTTAGCATGTTTGCCGGTTGCGCTTGCATCGCGCCACCAGCCTCAGTACAAAGCCCCCTGACGATTCATGCAGCGCCAAGACTGTAATGATCACAACCGATGTGCGTCTGGATTACTGGAGGGAGAGCGATCATGAAGAAGTGGCAATGCGTGGTATGCGGGCTTATCTACAACGAGGCCGATGGCTGGCCGGATGACGGCATTGCGCCGGGCACCTTGTGGCAGGACGTGCCGGAAGACTGGCTGTGCCCGGACTGCGGTGTGGGCAAGATGGATTTCGAGATGATCGAAATCAACTGATCATTTTTTATACAGGGAAGGGATGAAGGCATGAGCGATCCGGTGGTGATTGTCGGTACGGGGCTGGCGGGCTACAACCTCGCCCGCGAATTTCGCAAGCTCGACGGCGAGACGCCGTTGCTGCTGATCAGCGCCGATGATGGTCGCTCGTATTCCAAGCCGATGCTGTCCACCGGCTTTGCCAAGGACAAGGACGCCGACGGCCTGAGCATGGCCGAGCCGGGGGCCATGGCCGAGCAGCTCAAGGCCCAGGTGCGTACCCATACGCGCATCAGCGGCATCGACCCGGGCCACAAGCGCCTGTGGATCGGCGAGGAGCAGGTGCCGTACCGCGACCTGGTGCTGGCGCTGGGCGCGCAGACCATCCAGGTGCCGGTGCAGGGCGACGCAGCCGATGCGATCTTCCCGATCAACGACCTCGAAGATTACGCGCGCTTTCGCGCCGCGGCGGCCGGCAAGCGCCGGGTACTGATTCTGGGCGCCGGGCTGATCGGCTGCGAGTTCGCCAACGACATGCACCTGGGTGGCTTCGAGATCGACATCGTCGCCCCCTGCGAGCAGGTCATGCCGACCCTGCTGCACCCGGCCGCCGCGGCTGCGGTGCAGGCTGGGCTGCAAGGGCTTGGTGTGCGCTTTCACCTGGGCCCGGTGCTGACCCGCCTGGAACGTTCGGCCGATGTCCTGCAAGCGCATCTGTCCGATGGCAGTGTGATCGTCTGCGACCTGGTGGTATCGGCCATCGGCCTGCGCCCCCGCATCGACCTGGCTGCCGCCGCTGGCCTGCAGGTCAATCGCGGGGTGGTGGTCGACCGCCACCTGCGCACCTCGCACGCCAATATCCATGCCCTGGGCGACTGTGCCGAGGTCGACGGCATCAACCTGCTGTACGTGATGCCGCTGATGGCCTGCGCGCGCGCGCTGGCGCAGACCCTGGCGGGTAATCCGACGGTGGTCAGCTACGGGCCTATGCCCATCACGGTGAAGACCCCGGTATGCCCGCTGGTCGTTTCACCGCCGCCACGCGCCCGCGAAGGCCAGTGGCAGGTCGAAGGGCAGGGCAGCGACATCAAGGTGCTCTGCCGGGATGCCGATGGCCAGCTGCTGGGCTATGTATTGACCGGTACGGCAGTGATGGAAAAGCTGGCGCTGAACCGTCAACTTCCGCCGTTGCTGGCATAAATAGCTGTCGTTCTGTCGGATATACCCTGCCATTGCCTGAACAATGGCCGCCCAGAGACTGGCGCGGCCACTGGCGGCGTGCCATTCTCACACCCGTCTGCCGCAGTTTAGAGCCTGCGGTGCCTTAGGCGCTGCCTGCAAGGCAGCACGGCATAACAACAAAAAATCCGTCAGAGGGGCTTCACCATGCGTAAACCAGAACTCGCCGCAGCCATTGCCGAGAAAGCCGACCTTACCAAGGAGCAGGCCAACCGCGTGCTCAATGCCGTACTGGAAGAAATCACCAACGCGCTGCACAAGAAAGACAGCGTCACCCTGGTAGGCTTCGGCACGTTCCTGCAGCGCCACCGTGGCGCGCGCACCGGCAAGAACCCTCAGACGGGCGAGCCGGTGAAGATCAAGGCCAGCAACACCGTGGCGTTCAAGCCAGGCAAGTTCCTCAAGGACAGCGTCAATCCGTAAGGCCGTGGGCTACTGATTGCATTGAAGAGCGGGCACCCCTACAAGGTGCCCGTTCTTGTTTGTGTGGCGGCTCTTCGCCGGCAATGCCGGCGAGGAACCCACCGCGCAGTGCGCTATTGCCGTGCCCCGTGCTTGTGACTAGCATACGCCGCCGCCCACACCCGCGCGGCGGTGTTCCAGGGAGGGAGCGGCATGGGCAACTCATCATTCATCGAATCGTTCGGCTCATGCCTGTGAGCTGTGCGCCCCCCTATCGCTTCTACGTCTGGTTACCCTGGGTATGCCTGGTGTCGCTGCTGTGCCTGGATGTCTACCAGTACGGCCTGCGCGTGACCGGTTTCGAGCCGTTCCTGCAAATCTACCTGCTGGGCTTCGGCCTGCTTGGCTACCCCCTGTTCGCGCTGTGGGCCAGCCGCCGCCTGCACCTGGCGCCTCGGCACCTGTGGTGGGCGCCGTTGTGGTGCGTCCCTTTCTACGCACTGCCCTGGGTGCTGTATGGCCTGGTCTACCTGCTCACCGGCCGTATCGCCGGGTTGGGCCTGATGCTGATGTGGGTGGCCTTTGTGCCCTACCTGCTGGGCGCCGGCTATTTTTTCGTCACCCTGACCGCGCTGCTGCTGGCGGCGCAAAGGCGCCTGTGCAATGGATCTTGAGCTGAAGAATTACCTGGCAGGTCTCGCCGACAGCAACCTGTTCGGCAGCCTGGCCATCCTGTGCCTGTTCGCCTTGCTGCTGAACCTCGGCGAGCGCCAGCGCAACACGCGCTGGGTTAGGCTGCTGACGTTTGGCTGCCTGTTGGCGGTGGTGCTGCTGCACGGTGTGGGCACCTACTGCATGAATACCCAGGTACCGTGATGAAGGCAGTAATCGGAGTGGTATTGGTGGCCGTGCTGGCGCTGGGGGTGGGCACGCCGCTGTTCGGCAACCTGCTGATGCTGCTGATGGACCGCGACAACTTCATCCCCGCCGAATCGTCGCTGCTGAGTTTCGAGCCGTATCAGGTGTCCCAGGGCTCATCGAACTATTGGCTGTACGGCGAGGACGACCGTTACTACTACCACTTCACCCATGAGCCCGCTCACCCCTATCGCTATATCGCCAAGGACAATCACTGCCCGGCGTTCGACCGTGACGATGTGCGCAGCTGGTGCAATGCGCTGCAAGGAACGCCGCCCAAATGAAGCGACAACTGCTGATCAATGTCGCCCTGCATGCACTGGCCATCGTGCTCTACGGGGTGCTCAACGATATTGCCGTGGACTGGTACAAGGGCCACTACGGCGGCTTTACCGCCCGTGGCGTGTCCTCCGGCAGCATTGTGTTCCTGGTGATGTGGGTGTTCGTGCCGCTCAATGTGGTGCTGCCCCTGTTGACCAACTGGAAGCTCAAGTACTGGCTGGTGGCCGCGCAAATCGTGTTGATCCTCTGGTGGCTGTTGCCCGAGCACCCGGTGCGGGCGTATTTCTTCAGTTGCCTGGCGGGCGGCCTCAGCCTGTCGGCGGTGCTGATCTCGCACTGGCTGAGGCGTAAATGAGCAGCCCGACCGTAAAGCAGCAACTGTGGCGCTGGCTGGTGGTGCTGGGCGTGCTGGCGTGGGTGGGCTATCAGATTCACGCGCTGATCGAGGCACCCGGCCAGACCTCGTTCGTCAGCGAGTCGGGGCGCTACCGTTTCCAGAACGTGCCGGCGCGCAGTTGGCTGATACCCTTCGGCGGCATGGGCTACATGCGCGTGACCGATCGCGAGCGCCCGGGCGAGGTCTGGCGCACGCCGCTGTACGACCTGCAGTCGCTGGACATGCGCGACTTCGAGGATGAAGCCGAAGTGGGCATCTACTGGATCAATTTCAACAAGCGCGACCGCCATTTCGACATCGCCATGCCGCAATGGGAGCCGCACTGGCTCAACAGCTTCATCGCCAATACCGACTACACCGTGGCCGAAGAACAGGCCCGCTGCCGCAAACCCGAGCACCTGGTGCGCTACTTCTGGGACCTGTGGCTGTGGCTGGTGTGGGTCAGCGACTACCCCTGCACGCAAACCGAGTACTACATCAACCCGCCCCCGGTGTATCAGCCATGAAGTCGAGTATCCCGATGCTGCTGGCCGGCCTGCTGGCAAGTGCGCTGGCGCAGGCCGCGCCGGTTTGCCCCAGCCGCGACTTCGCGATGTTTTTCAAGGCGTTTGCCGAGGATGCGCAGCTGCAGGCCGACTTTACCGCCCATACCCTGGTCGAGCAGCGCCTCCAGGCCGGGCCCGAGGGGCCGCAACCGGTGGTACGCAAGCTCGAGCCGGCCCTGCGTCCTGATCTTTCGCAGCTGTCGTCGGAGCGGGTGGCGGCCAACAGGCTGATCCGTGAAATCGCGCTGCCCGACCGGGTTTACCTGCGCGACCAGCGCGGCGAGGTGTTGCAGGCATTCATCTTCGAGCAGGCCGACTGCTGGGCGCTGGCGCGGGTCGAGGACTGGTCGCCGAGCGACGCGCTCAAGAGCGTGAAAACCCCCGATGATGCCGCCCCCGGCGTGCGTGCGCTGCTGCGCGGCGATGCCTACGAGCAACTGGGCCAGGGTGAAATCAAGCCCATCGACAAGCAGCTGTTCATCGCTGCGCTCAACAGCTACCTCGATGCCGTGGACCAGGGCTCTGCCTACGCTGCCTACAGTGCTGCGGCAATCAGCCTGTCGGGCATGGCGCCGCGCCTGAGCAACCAGCGCCTGGAGCAGTTGCTGCGCCTGTCGTCGGCCACTGTCCCTGAAGGGGCACTGATGCTGGCGAGCTTCTATTGCGACGAGGGCCAGTACCGCCCCGACGACAACACCTGCAAACACCCGCAGAAGGCCCTCGACGCCTTGCGTCAGTCCGCCGCGATGGGCTCGGGCAATGCCTTCAACGAGCTGGGCAGCGTGTATGCGCGCGGTGAAATCGTGCCCGCCCAACCGGCACGCTCGCTGGCCTGCTACACCGAGGCGGTGGCGCACGGTGCAGACTGGGCGGACTTCAATGCCCAGGAGATGATCAAACGCGGCGCCCGCGCCGACAAGGACCAGCCATGCCTGTAGCCCAAAACTGGCGCGAATGCCTGCAAGACCCGACGCTGAGCCCGCCCGCGCCCTGGGTCAGCTTTCCCGAGCTCGACCCGCAGGGGCTGGGCAGCCTGCAGGGCGATTTCGAACACTACTGGCGTTACTGCTGGTGGCCGTTCTGGTTGCGCCTGGGCAAGGCCCGCCAGCAGGCCTACCTGCTGCGCCACAACGCACCGCGTGGCTGGGCAGAGTATCTGGCGCACATCGACCACCAGCCTCCGTCGCCCGGGCTGGCGCCACTGCCCGAACACTGGCGTGGCGACAGCCCGGTCACCCACCGCCAGTTGCTGCGCTGGGTGCTGCCGATAGTGGTGCACCTGTTTGCGGTGGTGGCCTACGTGGCGCTCAACGGCACGCTGGTGGGCTGGTACAAGCAGTACGCCGGCGGGCTGACGTCGCGCGGGGTAGCCGTTGGCATAGCGATGTACATGGTGTTCTGGTTCTTCGTCGGCATGAACCTGCTGATCGCCCTGCTGCCACGGGTGTGGGGCAAGGTACAGGCCACGGTGTTCATGGCGGCGATCATCGGCTTCTACCTGTGGCCCGAGCATCCGCTGCGGGCGCTGTTCTACAGCACACTGTCTGCCAGTGTGACCCTGGTGGCCATCGGCGCGAATGCGCAGCTGCACCGCCACTTTCTCAACCTCATCTTCAAGGGTTCGAAATGAAGCGTACCCCTCACGCCGTTGCCTTGGCGTTGTCACTGTCACTGGCAGGCACTGCCCATGCCGCAGTACCTGCCGAAAAAACCATCGAGGGCGCAGGCGGGGCGAAGCTTTCGTTCTCCAAATGGAGCGCCGAGGAGAACGGCTGGCATGCGGTGCAGTGGCAAGGCGCCAATGGCAAGGGCTTCACCTTGTACCCGCACGAGTTTGCGCGGGATGCGATCGATGGCGACGCTTCGGCAGTGTCGCCTGACGGGCGCTTCGTGATGCTCTACCGCCTGCGCCAGTCGGGGCGGCAGTTCACGCCCCCCTCGCTGCGCTGCGACATGGTGGCGATGGACACCGGTTGTGTGATGGCCACGCGGCTGGCCCAGTACTGCGTGGGCCGTTGGCAGAACGGCGCCTGGCAGCCGGAGAACAAGCTGCCCTGGGCTACCAAGCTGGAAACCATCAAGCCGGCCAAGGTCGCAGGCCTGCTGCACAGCAGCGAGAACCGCGAGATACCCGCGCGTCACGCCGTACTGGCCGAAGAGGTGTACATGGGCCTGGATTCCTACATGGCCTGCCATGCGCCCCAGGACAACGTGCCCGGCTACAACGACATGGGCTACCTGATCGGCGACGACTGGAACCCCAACCTGATGCTGCGCATCTATCGCGCCATCGAGCCCTTTGCCCAGGGGCGTCGGGCGCTGCAGCTGAACATTGCCGATATTCTCTGGGGCTACGGCAACTCGCGCGAAGCCGGCCCTTACTACGCGCGCTATCGCCAGCAGATGCTGGAGGCCGGCGCGGCGCAGAAGATTCCGTCACGGGTGCAACTGCGCCTGGATGCGGTACCGGCTGCCGACCCCAACCGGTAGGCCGCACACCCTGACATACAGTCGCCTTCAACAAAGCGAAGACGGCTGTAGCCTTTGGTCGCAAAAAAGCTAAACTGCGCCCCTCAGTCACTTTTCGCCTAGGGGCGCACATGAAGTTTCGTTTTCTGCTCTGGGCCATGGGTTTGCTGATGGCCCGGGCCAGCCGCAACAACCCGGCGTTCCAGCAGCAACTGAAGGACAAGGACCTGGTGTTCCAGTTGCAGACCCTCGACGGCAAGGTCGCCCGGCACTTCATCGTCAGCAACCAGCGCATCCGCAGCAAGGGTGGCACCCATGCCGAGCCTGCGTTCGCCATTGCCTTCAAGGATGCCGCCTACGGCTTCGCCACGCTGCAGGCCAAGAACAAGCAGCTGGCGTTCATGCAGGGGATTCAGGACAAGTCGATCCAGATCAAGGGCAACCCGGCCCTGGTGATCTGGTTCCAGGGCCTGATGAAGTACCTGATGCCGCGCAAGAAGAAAGCCTGAGCGCAGCGCCCAGGCTTCAGGTTGTCAGTGCGGGGTGAACTGTGACGCCAGTTCACGCAGCAGCGATTCGGCTTCAAGCACCTTGTGCACCACGTCCTCGGCCTTCTCGCGGCTGATGTTCAGGCGCTCCAGCAACGCGTCGGGGATGCGGTCGTCCGGCCCCGAGCCGATGCCGCGCGCGCGCAGCAGGCGCACCGCCACACACACCAGGTTGGGGAAGGCGGCATGGTCGCCCGCGTAATGCGGGTCGTGCTGAAAGCGCAGGGCGGTGGCCAGCTCTTCGGGCATGTCCCAGAAGCGCATCAGCCAGGCACCGATCTGCTCGCGGCTGATGCCCAGCAGGTGCTGCTCGACATAGCTGTGGCACAGGTGCGGGTTGACCTCCAGGTGGCGGCAGATCAGCGAGAAATGCGGCGGGAATACATGCGCCAGCAGCAGGTAGCCGAAGTTGTGCAGAAGCCCGGCCAGGTAGGTCAGGCCCGACTCAGGACGCTCGGCGCGGGGCATGGCGCGGGTCAGGCCCTCGATCACGGCGGCGGTGTAGATCGATTGCTGCCAGTAGGGGGTGGTCTGCTGCGGGTGATCCTTGGGCAGGCTCAGGGTCTTGCCCAGGGCCAGGCCCAGCGCCAGGTTGATCACCAGGTCGAAGCCCAGCACCCGCACGATGGCGTCCTCCACCGAGCGAATCTTGCCGGGGGAGGCGTAGTAGGGCGAGGCGGCCCAGCTGACCACCTGCGCGGCCAGCGCCGGATCGGTCTCGACCACACCGGTGATGTCGTCGATGGTGGCGTTGGGGTCGACCCGCAGCTTGATGATCTTCTGTGCGGTCTCGGCCAGCGGCGGGATCTCGATGGTCGATTCCAGGCGCTGCTGGATGCGTCGTGCGGTAAATGCCTGCACCGCCTCGGTGATCTCCTTGCTGTCATCGGCCGGACGGTCGAGGTTGGGGCGGATCTCGCTGAGCAGTACACCGAAATGCCCGGCACTGGCCTTGGCCAGCATCTTCCTGAAGTGCTCGCTGTGGATTTCCAGCAGCAGGCCGGGGGTTCCGGAATGAATCAGCAGGGCCGGCTGCTTGAGCAGGCGCTCCTCGTACAGGCACGGTGAGCTGGTCAGCGCCGGAATGGCGGGCAGGATCGTCAGGCCGTGCTTCTTGAGCATCAGTTCGAGCCGCTCGAGCGGCACGGCGGTGAGCTTGCGGCCGGTCAGCTCGGTCAGGTGGCTGAGGTCCAGCAGCTGGTTCTGCGGGAACAGCACCATCAGCGCACCGACCGCGTCGTCGAGCAGCACGGCCTGGACCTTGGCCTCGGGCGCCAGCTGCGGGTGGTCGATGACCTCGCGGTAGGCGATGCCGAGCTTGTCGAGCAACAACCGGATAACAGACGGTGTGTGGGGGGTTGCGGTATCCAGGGCAACTTCAGTCATGGTCTGTATCCAGTATTTTTTCAGCGGCCAGTATAGCCGGCTCGATGGGGGCGGCCCGCGTCGACATGGGAGGTACGTCACACCTGGCCATATTGCTGCCCGTGGCGTAACCAGCGGTCGAGCAACGGGCTGACGTGGTCCGGCCAGCGTGCCAGCAGGGCCTGTGCAGCATCGCGCACCGCCGGCAGCAGGTCGGCGTCGCGCATCAGGTCGGCGACCTTGAACTGCAACAGGCCGGTCTGGCGGGTCCCGAGCATTTCGCCCGGGCCACGCAGTTGCAGGTCTTTCTCCGCAATGACAAAGCCGTCATTGGTTTCGCGCATGATCCCCAGGCGTTCACGCCCGATCTGCGACAGTGGCGGATGATACAACAGTACGCAATGGCTGGCCGCACTGCCGCGTCCGACTCGCCCGCGCAACTGGTGCAGCTGGGCAAGACCAAGGCGTTCGGGGTTCTCGATGATCATCAGGCTGGCGTTGGGTACGTCCACGCCCACCTCGATCACGGTGGTGGCCACCAGCAGTTGCAGGTTGCCCTGCTTGAACTCGGCCATCACCGCAGCCTTCTCGGCCGGCTTCATGCGCCCGTGGATAAGCCCCACGCGCAACTCGCCCAGGGCACTGGTGAGCTCTTCGAAGGTGGTTTCGGCGGCCTGGCAGGTCAGCTCTTCGGACTCTTCGATCAGGGTGCATACCCAATAGGCCTGGCGCCCTTCGGCACAGGCGGCGCGCACGCGCTCGACCACTTCGATGCGGCGGCTGTCGGCCACCAGTACAGTGTTGACCGGGGTACGCCCCGGCGGCAGTTCGTCGAGCACCGAGGTGTCGAGGTCGGCATAGGCGCTCATGGCCAGGGTGCGCGGGATCGGCGTGGCAGTCATGATCAGCTGGTGCGGGCACAACTGGCCGCCCACGCCTTTCTGGCGCAGGGCCAGGCGCTGCTGTACGCCAAAGCGGTGCTGTTCGTCGATGATCGCCAGCGCCAGGTTGTGAAACTTCACCTCTTCCTGGAACAGCGCATGGGTACCCACCACCATTGGCGCGCCGGCGGCGATCTGCTCCAGCGCGGCGGTGCGCGCCTTGCCCTTGAGCTTGCCGGCCAGCCAGGCGACTTCGATGCCCAGCGGTTCGAGCCAGCGCTTGAAGGTGACGAAGTGCTGCTCGGCAAGAATCTCGGTGGGGGCCATCAGCGCCACCTGGTAGCCGGCTTCCAGCGCCTGCAGGGCTGCGAGCGCGGCGACCACGGTCTTGCCGGCACCCACATCGCCCTGCACCAGGCGCAGCATCGGCTCGGGCTGGCTGAGATCGTAGGCGATCTCGTTGCCCACGCGCTGCTGTGCGCCGGTTGGAGCGAAGCCCAGGTTGGCCAGGTATTGGGCCGCCAGCCTGCTCGCCCTGGGCAACACCGGGGCCCGCTGGGCGCGCAGGCTCTCGCGCAGGCGCTGCTGCGACAGCTGGTGGGTCAGCAGCTCTTCGAAGGCCAGGCGGTGCTGGGCCCAGTGGTGGCCCACGGCAAGCTCTTCGACATCGGCATCGGCTGGCGGGTGGTGCAGGTAGCGGATCGCATCGGCCAACGGTGCCAGCTGGTAGTCGCGTGCCAGTTCCAGCGGCAGCCAGTCGGGCAGGCTGCGCGGGCCGAGCAGGCCCAGGCTCTGCTGGCACAGCTGGCGCAGGCGCTGCTGGGTGAGGCCTTCGGTGGTCGGGTAGATCGGGGTCAGGGTGGTATCGACCGGGGGCGGCTCGTCGCCGGTCAGGGCGCGGTACTCGGGGTGGTAGATCTCCAGGCCCGAGGCGCCGGGGCGCGCTTCACCGTAGCAGCGAAGGTGGGTGCCGCGCTTGAGCGCTTCTTTCTGGGCATTGCTGAAGTGGTAGAAGCGCAGGCTCAGCGAACCTGTGCCATCGCCCAGGCGCACCAGCAGGCTGCGGCGCCTGCCCATGGTCACGTCGGTGCCACTGACCACGCCTTCGATCACTGCATCCTGGCCCGGGCGCAGGGCGCCGATCGGCACCACGCGGGTGCGGTCCTGATAGCGCAGGGGCAGGTGGAATAGCACGTCCTGGATGTTCTCCAGGCCAACCTTGGCCAGCTTCTCGGCCAAGGCTTCGCCAACGCCCTTCAGTGCCGTGACCGACACCTTCGACAACTCGGTCATGCTCGGGCCCTAAGGTGCGGCGGGTGGCTTGGCCACCGAACACAGGCGGATCGAGTCGGCCAGAATCTCGATGGCCTTGGGCCGCGGGAAGCTCGCGCGCCAGGCGATCGCCACGGTGCGAAACGGTGCCGGCGGGCTCAATGGGCGGACTTCGATGATGCCCGGCGCGTAGTGATGGCTGTGCACGGCCGACAGCGGCAGGATCGACACGCCCAGCCCCGAGGCGACCATGTGGCGGATGGTTTCCAGCGAGCTGGACTCCACCGTGGTGTGCTTGGCGCCGTCGTTGCCCTTGGTCAGGGTCGGGCAGGCCTCCAGCACCTGGTCGCGGAAGCAGTGGCCTTCGCCGAGCAACAGCAGGCTCTTGTCGTTGAGCAGGCTGGCGTCGATGGTCTCTTTCTTTGTCCAGGGATGCTCGCTGGGCATCAGCACGTAGAACGGCTCGTCGTACAGCGGCAGCGTCAGCACGTCGGCTTCATTGAACGGCAGGGCGATGATCACCGCATCCAGCTCGCCGTTGCGCAGCTTGTCACGCAGGATATGGGTGAAGTTTTCTTCGATGTACAACGGCATCTGCGGGGCAACCCGGTGCAGTTGCGGAATCAGGTGCGGGAACAGGTACGGGCCGACGGTATAGATGGCCCCCACCTTGAGCGGCGCGGTCAGCTGGTTCTTGCCGGCCTGGGCCAGTTCACGGATGCCCTGGGCCTGCTCCAGTACCTTCTGCGCCTGGGCCACGATGCCTTCGCCGACCGGGGTCAGGCGCACCGCGCTCTTGCTGCGCTCGAAGATCAGCACGCCCAGCTCGTCCTCCAGCTTCTTCACGCCCACCGACAGGGTCGGCTGGCTGACGTGGCAACGCTCGGCCGCGTGGCCGAAGTGCTGTTCCTGAGCGAGGGTGACGATGTAGCGCAATTCTGTGAGGGTCATAACGTGCGTCCATGAAGTTGCGAGCCCAGCATAGCGGCTGCAATCGATAGACGCACGTTATCAGACTTGCGTGCGTGTGACAGAAACAAACAACTCAGCGTTTCTTGTCCAGCGAGTACACGAACGGCGCGACCACTTCGATACTGCCGTTGTTGAGCAGTTCCTGAGGCGGCTTGGGCACGGGTTGAGCCTTGCGGATCATTTCCAGGGTTGCCCGGTCCAGTGCCGCGCTGCCTGAACCACCGGCCAGCGAGTACGATAGGATCTTGCCTTCGGCGTCGACCACGAAGCGCAGCCGGTTGATGCCCTGCAGGCCCCGCCGACGCGCGTCTTCCGGGTAGCGCTTGTACTTGCCAAGGTGACGCAACAGGTCGCTCTGCCAGGTCGGCAGGGCATTGCTGTTGGCGGCGATGCTTGGCGCCGGTGCTGCGGATTTCTGCGCCGGAGCGTTGCTTGGCGGGGAATCCACGGTTTCCTGGTCGACCGGCTTGTCCTGCGGCGGCTCCGGTTTTTTCTCCGGTTTCGGAGGCTGGGGCTTGGCCTTGGGCTTGGGCGGTGGCTTGGGTATCGCGATTTTCGGTTTGGGCGCTTCTGCCACCTTGGGCAGTGGTGGCTCCTCGACCGGCGTCGGCGGCTGTGGCGGGGCCACGACCTTCGGTGGCGGTGGTGGGGCCGGCTCGGGCATCGGCGCCATCTCGATCATCATCGCCGCAGGCGGCAGTTCGATTGCCTGGGGCACCGACCAGTTGAGCATCAGCACCACGGCAACGGCATGCACGGCCAGCACAATCGCCAGGCTGACGCCGTAGCGCGCCAGTTTATGCCGCGTATTGGTCATTTCTTGGCTGCCGTCTCAAGTCCCACCAGGCCGACCTTCAAGTAGCCGGCTGCGCGCAGGGTGTTCATGACTTCCATCAGGTCGCCGTAATCGACGCCCTTGTCAGCCTGGAAGAAGATGGTGGTGTCCTTGTCGCCCTTGGTCTTGGCGTCCAGTACCGCGCCCAGCTGGTCGCGTTGCACCTGATCGTCGCCGACGTACAGGTTCTGGTCGGCCTTGACGCTGAGGAACACCGGCTTCTCCGGCCTGGGCACGGGCTTGGCGGTCGAGGCCGGCAGGTCGACCTTGATGTCGACCGTGGCCAGGGGCGCCGCCACCATGAAGATGATCAGCAGTACCAGCATCACGTCGATGAACGGCGTGACGTTGATTTCGTGGTTCTCGGCGAGATCGTCGCCGCCCTCGTTAAGATGCAGGCCCATGGTTTACCCCACTTTCACCATGTGTGGCGCAGCAGAACGCTCGCCTGGCTGGTGGTCCAGGTCGCGGCTGACCAGCAGCAGCACGTGCGCCGAAGCGTCGGAAACCTGTGCCTTGTAACCGGCGATGGAACGGGCGAAGACGTTGTAGATGACCACTGCGGGGATCGCGGCAACCAGGCCCAGGGCGGTGGCCAGCAGGGCCTCGGCGATACCGGGTGCAACTACCGCGAGGTTGGTGGTCTGGGTCTTGGCGATGCCGATGAAGCTGTTCATGATGCCCCACACGGTACCGAACAGACCGACGAACGGAGCGGTGGAGCCGATGGTGGCAAGCACGCCGGTACCGCTGCTCATGTTGCGACCGCTGGCCGCGACCAGGCGCTCGAGGCGGAAGCTCACGCGCTCCTTGATGCCTTCTTTTTCACGGGCATTGGCCGACAGGTGCATTTCCTCGAGCGCATCGTGCACCAGCAGGTGTGCCAGGGTGCCGGGCTTGTCGGCGGTTTCGCTGGCGTCCTTGATGCTGGTGGCCTTCTTCAGCAGGGCGATTTCAGAACGCAGGCGGCGCTTGGCGCCCATCAGTTCGAAGCCCTTGGCAATCCAGATGGTCCAGGTGATCAGCGAGGCGATGGCCAGGCCGATCATCACGATCTTCACCACGATGTCGGCGTTCTGGTACATGCCCCATGGCGACAGGTCGTGGGCCATGCCCAGGCTGGTGTCTTCGACCAGCGCTTGGGTGGCGTCGTCGGCCTGGCCTTCGACAGGGGCAGCGCCCGGCGCGGCGGCGGCATCCGCAGGCTCGGCGCCCGGGGCAGCAGGTGCGGCCGGGGTAGCATCGGCAGGGGCAACGGCGGCGGCCGGTGTGGCGTTCTGTGCGGCGGGCTCATCGGCCATGGCGGCGGGGGCCAGTACCAGGCTGAACATCAGCGCGGCAATGGCGCGCCAGGCGCGCGACAGGGTTGGCGAAGCGGAAGGTTGAATACGTGTCATGCTGGCCGGACCTGATGAAGAAGAAATGGGTGGTTGTCCTTCCAGGCCTCGAGTCGGGCCGAGAACAAAATTTGGGCGGCCATTATTGCAAGTAATTCTTGTTAACAGAAGATACACAGTATCTTTTTTTGCATATTAACTAGCCGCCTATCGATTTCCACAGATAGGCTGTGGCTTTGTCTGACGGAGTGTGCGGATGTCTTCGCCTTCAGTTCTGATCGTCGGTTGCGGCGATGTGGGTGGCCGTCTGGCCCAGCAATTGCTGGGCCTTGGCTGGTCGGTAAGCGGTTTGCGCAGAAATGTGGCGGCCTTGCCCGTGGGGGTTGCCGGCATCGCGGCAGACCTGGAAAACCCGCAGTGCCCGACCGATTGGCCTTTGGTCGCACCCGACTACCTGGTGTACTGCGTGGCCGCCAGCCAGCATGACGAGGCGGGCTATCAGGCGGCTTATGTACAGGGCCTCAAGCATGTACTGGGCTGGCTGGCCGAGCGTGGCCAGCGACCGCAGCGCCTGCTGTTCGTGTCCAGCAGCAGTGTGTTCGCCCAGCAGGACGGCGAGTGGATCGATGAAACCGCCGCCACCTTGCCGTCAGGTTATTCGGGGCAGGTCATGCTCCAGGCCGAACAGCTGGCACTGGCCAGCGGCATTCCGGCCAGCATCGTGCGCCTGACCGGTATCTACGGGCCGGGCCGCGAATGGCTGCTCAGCCAGGTGCGCCAGGGGTATCGGGTGACCGAAGAGCCGCCGCTGTACGGCAACCGCATCCATGCCGAGGACGCGGCAGGGCTGCTGGCCTTCCTGCTCAAGGCCGATGCGGCAGGGCGTGCGCTGGAGGACTGCTACATCGGGGTGGACGATGCGCCGGCGCCATTGGCCGACGTGGTGGCCTGGTTGCGCGAGTACATGGGCGTCACGCATTGGTCGGAGCAGCAGCGTGTGCGGCGCACCGGCAGCAAGCGCTGCAGCAATGCGCGTGCCCGGGCACTGGGCTGGGTGCCACAGTACCCGAGCTACAAGGAAGGCTACGCGGCGATTCTTGCGGCGCAACCCTGAGGGCTCACCGGATCAGTCGCGCTCGAGCAGCCATTGCCGGGCGCCGGGATACAGCTGCGGCATCTCGTCTGGCTGGGCGCTGTTGAGGGCACGCAGGATTTCCAGCGTCTTGCCATCACGCTTGAAGATCCACGGGTTGCCCTGCTGGTTGCGCTCCAGCCACAGGCTGTCGTACTCGCCGCTCATGCTGGCGCAGTCGCCGGCCAGGCACAGTGCGTAGCGGTCCAGATTGGGCAGGCCCTCGACACTGCCCGTGTCGCCGAAGCGCACGACATTGCCCTGACCAGGGCCCTCGATCACCTTCCAGTCACCCTTCAGGTAGGCGCCGTACAGCGCCTGCTCGAAGGTGGTCCCGGTGCGGGCTTCCATTGGGGCGGGAGAGCTGGCCTTCTGGAAGCTGTGCTGCGGCGCCATCGGGGTGGCGTGCTGCACCAGTTCGTCGCCATCCAGGCTCAGCGTCTGTATCTCATTCCCCGGGAATACCACGTCCCGCTGTTTTTCGCCGGCCTTGAGCTGGCCTTCGACGATCTCGAAACCGTTGGTGTAGCTGGCCTGTTCGGCCGCGACGTTGACCTTCCATTCCAGGTTGCCGCCGCTGTCCTGCAGCGCCTTGCGCAGGCTCACGCCTTTGGCGGCAGCATCGATGGCCTGCTGGTTGATCCAGATGCCGTTGTAGTCTTCGGGTTTGTGGCTGGCGCAGCCGCTCAACAGTGCGGCGGCCAGAGCCAGGGCAAGCGCGTGGCGCATGGCGGGGTCCTTCCAGAACAGTGCGGCGGCGAGCCGGCCGGCCCGCCGCGCGAGGTATTACTCGAGGACCAGGATCGCGTCCATTTCAACCTGCGAGCCGCGTGGCAGCGCAGCGACGCCGATGGCGGCGCGGGCAGGGTAGGGCTGTTCGAAGTAGCGGCCCATGACCTCGTTGACCTTGGCGAAGTGGCTCAGGTCGGTCAGGAAGATGTTCAGCTTGACGATGTCCTTGAACGAGCCGCCGGCAGCTTCGGCCACGGCTTTGAGGTTTTCGAACACCTGTACGGTCTGGGCTTCGAAGCCTTCGACCAGCTCCATGGTTTTCGGGTCCAGCGGGATCTGGCCCGACATGTATACGGTATTGCCGGCCTTGATCGCCTGGGAGTAGGTGCCGATGGCCGCTGGGGCCTTGTCGCTGGTGATGACGGTCTTGGTCATGGTGACTCCTTGCAGGGGGAGGGCTACGTGCGCATGCGGGTGATGCGAATCACCCCGGTCAGGGCACGCAGTTTCTTGATCACGCGGGCCAGGTGCACACGGTCGTGCACGCTGACCACCAGCTGGACCACGCTGATGCGGCCATCACGTTCGTCCATGCTGATCTTCTCGATGTTGCCGTCGGCGGCGTTGACGCTGCTGGCCAGCAGGGCAATCAGGCCGCGCTGGTGTTCCAGCTCGACGCGCAGCTCGACATTGAATTCGCCGGTGACATCCTTGGCCCAGGACAGCTGGATGCATTTTTCCGGGTTGTGGCGAATTTCGCTGATGTTGCGGCAGTTCTCCAGGTGCACCACCATGCCCTTGCCCGCCGACAGGTGCCCGACGATCGGGTCGCCCGGAATCGGCGTGCAGCACTTGGCGTAGCTGAGCACCAGGCCCTCGGTGCCGCGAATGGCCAGCGGACCCTCGGGGTTGGGCAACTGCTCGCCTTCGCTGGAGAGCAGGCGGCGCGCCACTACGTAGGCCATGCGGTTGCCCAGGCCGATGTCTTCGAGCAGGTCTTCGATCACTTCGAGGCGATACTCGGCCAGCATGGCCTGGATGCGCTCCTGGGGGATCTTGTCCAGCGCGCTGTCGAAACCGTTGAGCACCTTGTTGAGCAGGCGCTCGCCCAGGTTGATCGATTCGGAGCGGCGCTGCAGCTTCAGGGCATGGCGGATATGGGTGCGCGCCTTGCCGGTGACCACGAAGTTCAGCCAGGCAGGGTTCGGTCGTGCGCCCGGGGCGCTGACGATCTCGACCGTCGAGCCGCTCTGCAGCGGTTCGGACAGCGGTGCCAGGCGGCGGTTGATGCGGCACGCGATGCAGCTGTTGCCGACGTCGGTATGCACCGCGTAGGCAAAGTCGACCGCCGTGGAGCCCTTTGGCAGCTCCATGATGCGGCCCTTGGGCGTGAACACGTAGACCTCGTCCGGGAACAGGTCGATCTTCACGCTTTCGATGAATTCGAGCGAATTGCCCGCGCGCTGCTGCATTTCCAGCACGCCCTTGACCCACTGGCGCGCCCGGGCATGGGTGCCCTTGGGCTGCTCGTCGTCACTGGACTTGTACAGCCAGTGTGCCGCGATGCCATTGTTGGCCATCTCTTCCATCTCGCGGGTGCGGATCTGGATCTCGATGGGCACGCCGTGCATACCGAACAGGGTGGTATGCAACGACTGGTAGCCGTTGGCCTTGGGGATCGCGATGTAGTCCTTGAAGCGCCCCGGCAGCGGCTTGTAGAGGTTGTGCACGGCGCCGAGCACGCGATAGCAGGTGTCGACCTTGTCGACCACGATGCGGAAGGCGTACACGTCCATGATCTCGTTGAAGGCGCGGCGCTTGCCGCGCATCTTCTTGTAGATGCCGTAGATGTGCTTCTGCCGCCCGCTGACCTCGCCTTCGATACCGTCCACGGCCAGGCAGTGGCTGAGTGATTCCTCGATCTTGTTGACCAGCTCCTTGCGGTTGCCGCGGGCACGCTTGACTGCCTGGTAGATACGCGCCGAGCGCATCGGGTACATGGCCTTGAAGCCCAGGTCCTCGAACTCGACGCGCACGGTGTGCATGCCCAGGCGGTTGGCGATGGGGGCGTAGATCTCGAGGGTTTCCTTGGCGATGCGCCGGCGTTTTTCGCCCGACAGCACTTCCAGGGTGCGCATGTTGTGCAGGCGGTCGGCCAGCTTGACCAGGATCACGCGAATGTCGCGGGCCATGGCCATGGCCATCTTCTGGAAGTTTTCGGCCTGGGCTTCGGCCTTGGTCTCGAAGTTCATCTGGGTCAGCTTGCTGACGCCATCGACCAGTTCGGCGACGGTTTCGCCGAATTGGGAACTGAGGGCTTCCTTGGCGATGCCGGTGTCTTCGATCACGTCATGCAGCATGGCGGCCATCAGGCTCTGATGGTCCATGTGCATGTCGGCAAGAATGCTTGCCACCGCCAGCGGGTGCGTGACGTATGGCTCGCCGCTGCGACGGCGCTGGCCGTCGTGGGCTTGTTCGGCGTAGAAATACGCCCGGCGTACCAGGTTGACCTGGTCGGCGCCGAGGTAGGTCGAGAGGCGATCGGCGAGGGCGTCTATGCTCGGCACGATGTTAGCTCCTGCCGAGAAAGTGGGCCCTGCGCCGTACAACGTCGACCAGGCATGGACTTAGACGGCCTCGTTGGCCTCGTCCTCACCGAATGCAGCGAAGACCGGGTCTTCGTGGACGATGTCCTGTTCGGCCATGAATTCTGGGGTGCAGATGCCTTCGGCGATTTCGCGCAGGGCGACGACGGTCGGCTTGTCGTTTTCCCACGCCACTTTCGGCTCTTTGCCGCCGGTGGCCAGTTGGCGGGCACGCTTGGTAGACAGCATGACCAGCTCAAAGCGGTTATCCACGTGTTCTAGACAATCTTCAACGGTTACGCGGGCCATGGTCTTCCTCAGTAGCAAATGCGGTGTTCAGCCCGAATGGGCGAGCGGACTCGATAGTTTAAAAAATCACCAGCCTTTAGGGAAGCGCTGATTTCACGTCGAGACCTGTGTAAGCCGACAATAACCAGTTGTGAGGCTCTAGCACAACTGTCTTGTGGGGGTGGATTCAAATGCTTGGCCGGCAGGTCGGCGCCTGCAGAACTGTGCACCTGCCTTGTGGGAGCCGGCCTTGCCGGCGAAGGGGCCCGAAAGTCAGGCCTGACCCTCCTGGCGCCCCAGCATCCCGCGCAAACGCGGGGTCAATTCGTCGAACAGGGTCTGCACCGAACGCAGCGCACGGCAATCGGGGCGGGTCAGCAGCCACAGCTCGGTATTGCACCCGAGCAGGGCACCGCTCAACTGTTCCACCCCCGGCAAGGTGTCGGCCATGTAGTCGGGCAGGGCAGCCACCCCCAGCCCGGCCGCCACCAGCTGTGCAATCGCCGCGATTCCGCTGCAGCGATAGCGCGGCATCACCCCCGGCAACTGCTGGCTGCGCCACACCACTGTGGCGTGGTCCTGCATGGAGTCGTCGGGGGCAATCCAGGGCACGCTGGCCGGGGCCTCGGCCAGCCGCTCGCGGTACTCCTCGCGCCCGCACACCACATACGAGGCCGCCCCCAGGCAGCGCCCCACAAGGTGCTCGGGTGGCGAATTGGTCAGGCGCAGCGCCAGGTCGGCGTCGCGCCGGCTGAGGTTGGCGAAGGTGTTGGAGGTCGCCAGTTCCAGTGACAGGGCCGGGTATGCCGGCATGAAGTCGGCCAGGGCCGGCAGCAGCAGGCTGTGCAGCACCGCATCGGTACAGGTCAGGCGCACCGTGCCGCTGACCACCTGTTCGCCGTGCTCCAGCGCCACCCGCGCCGCATCCAGCGCCTGCTCGGCGCGTTCGGCCTGCTCGGCCAGGGCCTGGGCGGTGCCGGTGGGGATGTAGCCCTTGCGGCTCTTCACGAACAGCGCGGTGCCCAGTGCGGCCTCCATGCGCCGGATCGAGCGGAACACCGTCGACACATCGACCCGCAGCAGGTCTGCAGCCTTGGCCAGGGAGCGTCCGCGTACCAGCGCGAGCACCAGGGAAAGGTCGGCGTGACTGATCTGATATTGCATGGGTGCACTCTTTGCTTGCCTAAATGCCAATGTCTGTTGCGTGGGGGCCATTCTATAGTGAGGCGGCAGTCGTGAATCAACCCGCGACGTTGTCAGAACCTGGAACGACCGTGCAATGCCGCGGCGTTCGGCATTCCCCACGATGGGAACCTTAAAAAGAACAAATGAAACCATCGCCGCTCCCGATAGCGCAGTAACACCTCCTCCATTGCCGCCCGATAAAAAATCAAAGGATGCCTAGCCATGACGTCGGTCTCCCCGTGCGCCATCCCTCTCGACGAGATGGGTGAATTTCTCAAGGCCCACCCTGAGGTGCAATTTGTCGATCTGCTGATTGCAGACATGAACGGCGTGGTGCGTGGCAAGCGCATCGAGCGTGCGAGCCTGGTCAAGGTCTACGAAAAAGGCATCAACCTGCCGGCTTCGCTGTTCGCCCTGGACATCAACGGTTCCACCGTCGAAAGCACTGGCCTGGGCCTGGACATCGGCGACGCCGACCGTATCTGCTACCCGATCCCCGGCACCTTGAGCTTCGAGCCCTGGCAGAAGCGCCCCACCGCGCAGCTGCTGATGACCATGCATGAACTGGACGGCACGCCATTCTTCGCCGACCCGCGCGAAGTGCTGCGCGGCGTGGTGGAGAAGTTCGACGCGCTGGGCCTGGATATCTGCGCCGCGTTCGAGCTGGAGTTCTACCTGATCGACCAGGACAACCTGAACGGTCGCCCGCAGCCGCCGCGCTCGCCGATCTCGGGCAAACGCCCGCAATCGACCCAGGTGTACCTGATCGATGACCTGGACGAGTATGTCGACTGCCTGCAGGACATGCTCGAAGCGGCCAAGGAGCAAGGCATCCCGGCCGATGCCATCGTCAAGGAAAGCGCCCCGGCGCAGTTCGAGGTCAACCTGCACCACGTGGCTGACGCGATGAAGGCCTGCGACTACGCAGTGCTGCTCAAGCGCCTGATCAAGAACATCGCCTACGACCATGAGATGGACTCCACCTTCATGGCCAAGCCGTACCCTGGCCAGGCGGGCAACGGCCTGCACGTGCACATCTCGCTGCTGGACAAGAAGACCGGCAAGAACATCTTCGCAACCGACGACCCCGAAAACAGCGAAACCCTGCGCCACGCCATCGGCGGCGTGCTCGAAACCATGCCGGCATCGATGGCCTTCCTGTGCCCCAACGTGAACTCCTACCGCCGTTTCGGCGCGCAGTTCTACGTGCCCAATGCCCCGAGCTGGGGCCTGGACAACCGTACCGTGGCCGTGCGCGTGCCTACCGGCAGCAGCGATGCCGTGCGTATCGAGCACCGCGTGGCCGGCGCCGATGCCAACCCGTACCTGATGATGGCTTCGATCCTGGCCGGCATTCACCACGGCCTGACCAACAAGGTCGACCCGGGCGAGCCGGTCGAGGGCAACTCCTACGAGCAACTGGAGCAGAGCCTGCCGAACAACCTGCGCGATGCGCTGCGCGAGCTCGATGACAGCGAGGTGCTGAACCAGTACATCAGCCCCGACTACATCGACATCTTCGTGGCCTGCAAGGAAAGCGAGATGGCGGAGTTCGAAGTGTCGATCTCCGACCTCGAATACAACTGGTACCTGCATACGGTGTGATGGCTGGATAAAGCTGCAACGGAGGCTTAACCGATGAACGAGCGCGCAGGGCGGCTGCCCCTGATTGGTGTGAGTGCTTGCCGCCAGCAACTGGGCAAGAACTCGTCGCATACCGTGGGCGACAAGTATGTCGAGGCGGCCGGTTTTGCCGGATTGCCGCTGATTCTCCCGGCCCGGGACGTCGCAAGCGACCCGAATCTTGTGCTGGAGCATCTGGATGGCATTCTTTTTACCGGTTCGCCTTCTAATGTCGAGCCGCATCATTACAATGGCGCCCCCAGCGTGGAAGGCACCCGCCACGACGTGTTTCGTGACCGGCTGACCCTGCCGCTGCTGCAGGCCGCGATTGCCAGGGGTGTGCCGGTGTTCTGCGTGTGCCGGGGCTTCCAGGAACTCAACGTCAGCCTGGGCGGCACCTTGCACCAGCGTGTGCAGGAGCTGCCAGGCTACCTGGACCATCGCGAGTCGCAGGATGCGCCGCTGGAAGAGCAATACAGCCCCCGCCACCTGGTGACATGCCAGCCCGGGGGGAAATTCGAGCAGATGGGGCTGCCTGCCCGCTTCATGGTCAACTCGCTGCACAGCCAGGGCATCGATCGCCTGGCCGCCGGCCTGCGCGCCGAAGCCCTGGCTCCCGATGGACTGATCGAAGCCGTGTCTATGGATGACGCCCCAGGTTTTGTGGTCGGTGTGCAATGGCACCCGGAATACCGCTTTGCCGAAAACCCGGTGTCGCTGCGCCTGTTCGAGGCGTTTCGCGAAGCCTGCATCGCCCATGCGCTACGCCGGGAGAAGGCCCTATGAGGTCACCCGGCTGAGCCGGCGATGCACTGCAACAAGTTTCATTGAGTGATAGCGGGCACCCCACGGGGGGCCCGGAAAATAATACCAATAGTGACGGCAACTACTCATGAGCGAACACAAAGCAGGCCTGTCCCCAGGTGTGGGCGGGCGATCCAAAGGGCTGGCCAAGGGCCGGCTCGGACTGCTGGCCAGCATCGTGCTGGGCATTTCCACTATTGCGCCGGTGTATACCCTCACCGGCGCCCTCGGCCCGACCGTACGCGAAGTCGGCGCCCACCTGCCGGCGGTGTTCATCGTCGGTTTCCTGCCCATGTTGCTGGTGGCGCTGGGTTATCGCGAGCTGAATGCCGCCGAACCCGACAGCGGCACCTCGTTCACCTGGTCGGTACGTGCCTTCGGCCCGATGATCGGCTGGATCGGTGGCTGGGGGCTGGTCACCGCCACCACCATCGTGTTGTCGAACCTCGCCGGTGTGGCGGTGGACTTCTTCTATCTGTTCCTCGGGCAGATCACCGGCAAGCACGAGGTGGCGGCGCTGGCCGACAACCTGCTGGTCAATGTGACCACCTGTTGCGTGTTCATCGCCATGGCCGTGTGGATCTGCTGTCGCGGCATCGCCACCACCATGACCGTGCAGTACGGCCTGGTGGCGCTGCAACTGATCGTGCTGCTGGGTTTTGCCATGGCCGCATTCGGCGGGTCGTCGGAGGCGCCGCCGCTGACCTTCGAGATGGACTGGTTCAACCCGTTCGGGGTGGAGTCGTTCTCGGCCTTCACCGCCGGCCTGTCGCTGTCGATCTTCATCTTCTGGGGCTGGGACGTGTGCCTGAGCATCAGCGAAGAATCGGTGGGCAGCGATGACGTACCGGGCAAGGCAGCGACCCTGACCGTGCTGCTGATTCTAGGCCTGTACCTGGTGACCGCAATTGCCACCCTGCAGTTTGCCGGCATCAGCGATATCGGCCTGGGCCTGGGCAACCCGCGTATCCAGGAAAACGTCTTCGCCCACCTGGCCGGCCCGGTGATGGGGCCACTGGCGATCCTGATGTCGATCGCGGTACTGGCCAGCACCGCGGCCTCGTTGCAGTCGACCTTCGTTTCGCCGGCGCGCACGCTGCTGGCGATGGGGTACTACGGCGCAGTGCCGGAGCGCTTCGCGAGCGTCTGCCCGCGTTCGAAAACCCCGCGTTATGCCACCATCTGTGCCGGCGTGGCCGCCGGCGTGTTCTACGTCACCATGCGTACCCTGAGCGAGAACGTGCTGGCCGACACCATCACTGCCCTGGGCATGATGATCTGCTTCTACTACTCGCTGACCGCGTTCGCCTGCGTGTGGTACTTCCGCCACAGCCTCACCGACAGCCTGCGTCACTTCCTGATGCGCGGCCTGTGCCCGTTGCTGGGCGGCGGCATTCTTTCGGTGATCTTCCTGCAGACAGCCTATGACAGTGCTTCGCCGTCGTTCGGCAGCGGTTCGCATGTAGGGGGGTTGGGGCTGGTGTTCGTGATCGCGATGATCATCACCTTGCTGGGCCTGGTGCTGATGATGCTGTCGCGCCTGCGTGCGCCGGCGTTCTTCCTGGGCATGACCCTGCGCCGTCACGCAACGGTGCCCGGCCGCGGTTAAGCGGCCGAGGCACGCTGCTCAGGCAAGCAGTTGCCTGAGCAGTTCGCTGTGACGTTGCTGCTGCTGGCCGCGCTGCAGGCGGTTGGCACGGAACACCGCCTTGAGGTCGTCCAGTGCCGTGGCGAAGTCGTCGTTGATGATGACGAACTCGTATTCGTCGTAATGCACCATCTCGCTGACCGCCTCGCGCATGCGCCCTTCGATGATCTCGTCACTGTCGGTGCCGCGGTTGGTCAGGCGCTGGCGCAGGGCCTGCTGGCTGGGCGGCAGGATGAAGATCGAACGCGCCTCGGGCATCAGCTTGCGCACCTGCTGCGCACCCTGCCAGTCGATTTCCAGGATCAGGTCATGGCCCTGGTCAAGGGTCTGCTGCAGTGCGCTGCGCGAGGTGCCGTAGCAGTTGCCGAAGACTTCGGCCTGCTCCAGGAAGTCGCCCTGGGCGATCATGCGGTCGAACTCGGCGCGGTCGACGAAGTGGTAGTTCACCCCGTCATGCTCGCCCGGACGCATGGCCCGCGTGGTGTGCGAGACCGACACGCGAATGTGGTTGAGGTCGTCGGTGAGCGCCTTGACCAGGCTGGTCTTGCCGGCGCCCGAAGGGGCCGAGACGATGAAAAGGGTGCCGCTGCTGTGGGTCATGGTAGGGGTGGCCTTACTCGATGTTCTGTACTTGTTCACGCATCTGCTCGATCAGAACCTTGAGGTTGACCGCCGCTTGGGTGCTACGTGTGTCAAAGGCTTTGGAGCCCAGGGTGTTGGCTTCGCGGTTGAGTTCCTGCATCAGGAAATCCAGGCGCCGGCCGGCGGCGCCGCCCGACGTGAGCACGCGGCGCACTTCGGTGACATGCGTGCTGAGGCGGTCGAGTTCTTCGGCCACATCGCTCTTCTGCGCCAGCATCACCATCTCCTGCTCCAGACGCTGCGGGTCGAGTTCGGCCTGCATGTCGGCAAAGCGGTCCAGCACCTTCTGGCGCTGGGCGGCGAGCATCTGCGGCACCAGGGCGCGCAGGGTGGTGACTTCCTCGCTCATGCTGTCGAGGCGCTCGTTGATCAGTCGGGCGAGTTCCGCGCCTTCGCGGTTGCGGCCGTTCTTGAGCTCCTTGAGGGCCTGTTCGAACAGGCCCATGGCCTCGGCATTGAGCGCCTGCGGGTCGCTGGCATCGGCCACCAGCACGCCCGGCCAGGCCAGCACCTCGAGCGGGTTGAGGGGACCGGGCTGCTTGATCAGGCCGGCCACGGTCTCGGCGGCGGCGACCAGCTGAGCGGCACGCTCGCGGTCGACCTGCAGCGGCTTGCCGGCGTTCTCTTCATTGAAGCGCAGGGTACATTCGACCTTGCCGCGCGACAGGCCCTGGCGCAGGGACTCGCGCACCGCGCCTTCGAGGTCGCGCAGGGCTTCGGGCAGGCGCAGGTGCGGCTCGAGGTAGCGATGATTGACCGAGCGCAGTTCCCAGATCAGTGTGCCCTGGGTCCCGGCCTGCTCGACGCGGGCGAAGGCGGTCATGCTGTGCACCATGGGAAGTACCTCGCAGATTAGGGAGCAAGCCGACAGCCTGCAAAGGCGCAGGATTGTAACGCAGTGCGGCGCCGGCTCCCAATGCGCTGATGCTACAAAGCAGCGGGCAGGGCGCCGCAAATACCGGGCGGCGCGGGCAGATCGGGGCTTGTGGCGTGGTGCGCCGATGATCGGCTGGCCGTGCATTTGGCCGCAGGCATGTCCACCGAGGGCCCTGTAGCCCTATAATGCCGGGCAGATTCATATCCAGTACAGGTAGCCCAAATGAAACGTCCAAGTGGTCGCGTTGCCGATCAGCTGCGCTCGATCCGCATCACCCGCAACTACACCAAACACGCCGAGGGGTCTGTACTGGTCGAGTTCGGAGACACCAAAGTCATCTGCACGGTCAGCGTCGAGAACGGCGTACCGCGCTTCCTCAAAGGCCAGGGCCAGGGCTGGCTGACCGCCGAGTACGGCATGCTGCCGCGCGCCACCGGCGAGCGCAACCAGCGCGAAGCCAGCCGCGGCAAGCAGGGTGGTCGTACCCTCGAAATCCAGCGCCTGATCGGCCGCTCGCTGCGCGCCGCGCTGGACATGAGCAAGCTGGGCGACATCACCCTGTACGTCGACTGCGACGTGATCCAGGCCGATGGCGGTACCCGTACCGCGTCGATCACCGGTGCCATGGTTGCGCTGGTCGACGCCCTGCGCGTGGTCAAGAAGCGTGGCGGCCTGAAGGGCGGCGACCCGGTCAAGCACATGATTGCGGCCGTATCGGTCGGCATGTACCAGGGCGTGCCGGTGCTCGACCTGGACTACCCGGAAGATTCGGCGGCCGAAACCGACCTGAACGTGGTGATGACCAGCGCCGGCGGTTTCATCGAAGTCCAGGGCACCGCCGAAGGGGCTCCGTTCCAGCCTGAAGAGCTCAACGCCATGCTGGCGCTGGCGCAGAAGGGCATGACCGACCTGTTCCAACTGCAGCAGGCCGCGCTGGCGGACTGATCGGGAGTCGTCATGGCCGAGCCGTCCAACGCGCCGATGCCCGGTGATGCAGCCCGTCATTGGGGCATGTTGTGCCACCTGGCGGCGGCTGCCGGCATGGTGGTGCCGTTCGCCAACCTGATCGCGCCGCTGGCCTTGTGGTGGTTCAAGCGCGGCATCGACCCGTACGTCGACGCCCAGGGCAAGGAGGCGGTGAACTTCCAGCTGACCATGACCCTGCTGGGCATGGTGTGCGTGGTGGGGTTTACCGTACCGATGGCCAAGCTGGCGCTGACCATCATCTCGCTGGGGGTGGCGGTACTGATCGTCATTGCGGCGGTCAAGGTCAAGCAGGGCAAGGCCTTTCGTTATCCGTGGGCCTGGCGTGTGCTGACCTGACATGCTTCGTCGGCAAGACCGGCTCCTACGGCGGTTGCGTTGACCCGGTAGGAGCCGGCCTTGCCGGCGAAAGGGCCCAAAGGCCAGATACGAAAAAGCCGACACGCAGTCGGCTTTTTTGTGGCTGAGCGATCAGATCGTCAGCGTCCAGTCATAGTCCACGATCAGTGGCGCATGCTGGGAGAAGCGTGGCTGACGCGGCAGGCGAGCGCTTCGTACGAAGCGGCGCAGGCCCGGGGTCAGCAGCTGGTAGTCGAAACGCCAGCCCAGGTTGAGCATCTCGGCCTGCTCGTTGTCCGGCCACCAGCTGTACTGGTCGCCCTCACGGCTGACTTCGCGCAACGCATCCACATAGCCCATGTTGCCGACGATCTCGTCCATCCAGGCCCGCTCTGGCGCCAGGAAACCCGGCGACTGCTGGCCGTCGCGCCAGTTCTTCACGTCGAGCTTCTGCTGCGCCACATACAGCGAGCCGCAGTAGATGTACTCGCGACGCTTGCGGCGCTGCTTGTCCAGGTATTTGCCGAAGTCGTCCATCAACTTGAATTTCTGGTTGAGGTCTTCGTCACCGTTCATGCCCGAAGGCAACAGCAAGGTGGCAATACTGACTTTGTCGAAATCTGCCTGCAGGTAACGCCCGTAGCGATCGGCTGTCTCGAAGCCCAGGCCGCTGATGACTGCCTTGGGCTGCAAACGCGAGTAGAGTGCCACGCCGCCTTGGGCTGGAACTTCTGCATCGCAGGCATAAAGGAAGTAGCCATCGAGCTGGAAAGCTGGGTCGTCGAGTTCAAAGGCCGAGGCGCGGGTATCCTGAAGGCAGATGACGTCGGCATTCTGGGCTTGTAGCCAGCTGAGCAAACCACGCTCGACTGCAGCCTGAATGCCATTAACGTTCACACTGATGATCCGCATAAATGGCCCCAAAAATCTCGTGCGTGTATGATACCCGAGCTGTACTCATTTAGCTAAATCTGTGGTAGCCGGGACTCTTCATGCAGCCGTATCAGCGCGAATTCATTCGTTTTGCCATCGATCGTGGGGTTCTGCGCTTCGGTGAGTTCACCCTCAAGTCGGGCCGCATCAGCCCGTATTTCTTCAACGCCGGCCTGTTCAACAGTGGCGCTGCCCTGGCTCAGCTCGGTCGGTTCTATGCGGCGGCGATCGTCGACAGCAAGATCCCGTTCGACGTGCTGTTCGGCCCGGCCTACAAGGGCATCCCCCTGGCTGCCGCGACGGCGGTGCAACTGGCCGAGCACCATGGGCTGGATGTGCCGTGGTGCTTCAACCGCAAGGAAGCCAAGGCGCACGGCGAGGGTGGCAGCCTGGTGGGCTCGCCACTGGAAGGCGACGTGCTGATCATCGACGACGTGATCACTGCCGGCACGGCCATCCGCGAGGTGATGCAGATCATCCAGGGCCAGCAGGCCAGGGCGGCGGGCGTACTGATCGCGATGAATCGCCAGGAGCGTGGCAACGGCGACCTGTCGGCGATCCAGGAAGTGGAGCGTGACTTCGGCATTCCGGTGGTCAGCATCGTATCGCTGACCCAGGTGCTGCAGTTCCTCGCCGATGACCCGGCGCTCAAGCAGCACTTGCCGGCCGTCGAGGCCTACCGGGCCCAGTACGGTATCTGAGGCAAACAAAAAGGCGACCCGCGGGTCGCCTTTTTTGTACCTGTGGTGGCCCGTTCCTGTAGGAGCCGGCCTTGCCGGCGGATGCCTCAGCGCGGTTCGTGATTGGTAATCAGGGTACCCACGCCACTGTCGGTGAAAATTTCCAGCAGCACCGCATTCGGCACGCGGCCGTCGATGATGTGCGAGCTGTGCACGCCGCCCTGTACTGCTTCCAGTGCGCAACGGATCTTGGGCAGCATGCCGCCGTAGATGGTGCCGTCCGCGATCAGTTCGTCAACCTGCTCGGTGGTCAGGCCGGTGAGCACGGTGCCCTGCTTGTCCATCAGGCCGGCGATGTTGGTCAGCAGCATCAGCTTCTCGGCCTTGAGCGCTTCGGCCACCTTGCCTGCCACCAGGTCGGCGTTGATGTTGTACGACTCGCCGTTGGCGCCCACGCCGATTGGCGCGATCACCGGGATGAAGTCGCCCTTGACCAGCATGTTCAGCAGGTCGGTGTTCACCCCGACCACTTCGCCCACATGACCGATGTCGATGATTTCCGGGCTGGTCATCTCTGGCGTCTGGCGGGTGACGGTGAGCTTCCTGGCGCGAATCAGCTCGGCGTCCTTGCCGGTCAGACCGATGGCGCTGCCGCCATGACGGTTGATCAGGTTGACGATGTCCTTGTTCACCTGGCCGCCGAGCACCATCTCCACCACGTCCATGGTCTGCGCATCGGTGACGCGCATGCCATCGACAAACCGGCTTTCGATGGACAGGCGCTTGAGCAGGTCGCCGATCTGCGGGCCGCCGCCGTGCACCACCACCGGGTTGATGCCGACTGCCTTCATCAGCACCACGTCGCGGGCGAAGCCGGTCTTGAGCTCTTCGCTCTCCATCGCGTTGCCGCCGTACTTGATCACCAGCGTCTTGCCGACAAAGCGGCGGATGTAGGGCAGCGCTTCGGACAGTACCTGGGCGACATGGGTGGCGGCATCACGATCAAGGGTCATGCAGGGCTCCAGTTGGAACAAGGGGTCGGTCAGAACGTTGGTTGCAGATCAGGGGCTGCGCGCTTGAGCTGGGCAAGGAACACGTCCTTGATTCGCTGCAGCTCGGCTTCGCTGTCGGCCTCGAAGCGCAGTACCAGCACCGGCGTGGTGTTGGAGGCGCGAACCAGGCCCCAGCCGTTGGGGTAGTCGACCCGTACACCATCGATGGTGGTCAGGTTGGCGTCTTGGCCCCAGTCGGCGTCGCGTTGCAGTGCCTCAATGATGCTGAATTTACCCTCGTCCGTCACATCAATGTTGATTTCAGGGGTACAAATATCGTTCGGGAACGCCGCGAACAGCGTTTCGGCATCGCTATCGGCCTTGCTCAGGATCTCCAGCAGGCGCGCGGCGCTGTAGATGCCGTCGTCGAAACCGTACCAGCGCTCCTTGATGAAGATATGCCCGCTCATCTCGCCGGCCAGCAGGGCGCCAGTCTGCTTCATCTTCTTCTTGATCAACGAATGACCTGTCTTCCACATCAGCGCGCGGCCGCCGTACTGTTCGATCAGCGGGGTCAGGCGGCGGGTGCATTTGACGTCGAAGATGATCTCGGCGCCCGGGTTGCGCGCCAGCACGTCCTGGGCGAACAGCATCAGCAGGCGATCGGGGTAGACGATGTTGCCGGTGTTGGTCACTACGCCGACACGGTCGCCGTCACCGTCGAAGGCCAGGCCCAGGTCGGCGCCGCTTTCCTTGACCTTGGCGATCAGGTCCACCAGGTTTTCCGGCTTGCCCGGGTCGGGGTGGTGGTTGGGGAAGTTGCCGTCGACCTCGCAGAACAGCGGGATCATCTCGCAGCCCAGCGCCTCGATCAGCTGCGGGGCGATCACCCCGGCGGCGCCGTTGCCGCAGTCCACCACCACCTTGAGCTTCTTCGCCAGCTTGATGTCGCCGGTGATCTGGGTGAAGTAGCGGTCCAGGATCTCGACCTTCTCGACGCTGCCTTCGCCGCGGGTGAGGTCGTTGGTCTGCAGGCGAATCAGGAGGGCCTGGATCTGCTCATTGGCCAGGGTGTCGCCAGCGATGACGATCTTGAAGCCGTTGTAGTTCGGCGGGTTGTGGCTGCCGGTGAGCATCACCCCGGACTTGCCGGCCAGCACGTTGGCGGCGTAGTACAGGGCTGGCGTGGGCACCAGGCCGACGTCGCTGACCTTGCACCCGGCCTCGACCAGGCCCTTGATCAGTTGCTCGACCAGCATCGGGCCGGACAGGCGACCGTCGCGGCCAACCGATACATGCGGCTCGCCCTGGGCCAGGCTCTGTGCACCGATGGCGCGGCCGATCCAGTAGGCGGTTTCGGCGGTGAGGCCTTCGCCGACCACACCTCGGATATCGTAGGCGCGGAAGATGCTGGCGGGGAGGTTCGGGGTCATGCGTTCCATGTTGCTCACCTGGGGAAACTCCAATTGGAAGGGGCTATGTTGGGTCGACGGTCGCATGCGCTGCAGGCACCCGGCGCGCCGCGCGGCTAAAGATGTCCGGCTTTGACGGCATTTTCGACATAGAGTTCTTGAGCCGGGCGATTCATCCGTCGATCACCTCTGGAAGATCGCCCCGGGCTGAAAGTGCAGGCTCCATGCATCGTTGAAGGTCCCTATCGGGGTTATTGCCGGGCTATCACTTTCGCCTGCGCTGGCCAGTACGGCCTGAGGGTCGTCGAACACGCCTTGCACGAGGCTGGCCTTGCCGATTTCCGGCATGTCTATTTTCAGAGCAGCACTTACACGTTGCAGCTCGAAAGTCATGAGCAGCACGGCCTGCACCGGGCCTGTCGCACTGCCTCGAATGGGCGTGACACTGTGGATATGCAGTTGCCCGTTGGTCGGGTGGGCCTCCAGGTTCGGTGGTACCCCGCGTTCGGCTCGTCCGATCATGTCCAGCAATGGCGGGCTGAGTGAGCGGTCGTGGAGGCTCTCGCGCCTGGCCTGGCCGGGCGTGAGCAACCGACTGCTGACCAACCCTTCGAGGTAGCTGAAGTCGTCCAGCACCTGGCGCGCCTGGCGGGCGTCAGCCGCCTTGGCAGCGGCAAGCAGGGCCGGATGGCGGGCCACGGTGTCGACCTCGGACACCAGACGGGCGATCTGCTGGTCGAGCGCAATGACCAGCCCGAAGGCCGGAAAATACGTCTGCAGGTTACGTTGCTCGCGTTGCAGAGGGATTACCAGCGTCAGCCACACCGCGAGCCCGGCGACGAGCATGCCGGCCAGGCCCCAATACAGGCCTGGCAGCAGGGCTCGCGCGTTGTTCAATGGCTGCCCGAATGGCCGAAGCCGCCAGCGCCACGCTGGGTTTCGTCGAAGGTTTCGACGATGTCGAAGTGCGCCTGTACCACCGGTACCAGCACCAGTTGCGCAATGCGCTCGCCGATGGCGATGGTGAAAGGGGTCTGGCCGCGGTTCCAGCACGACACCATCAGCTCGCCCTGGTAGTCCGAATCGATCAGGCCGACCAGATTGCCCAGCACGATGCCGTGCTTGTGGCCCAGGCCCGAGCGCGGAAGGATCAGCGCGGCCAGGCCCGGGTCGCCGACGTAGATCGACAGGCCGGTAGGGATCAGTATGGTCTGGCCCGGCTCCAGGACGGTCTCTTCCTTGAGCATGGCGCGCAGGTCGAGGCCGGCAGAACCGGGGGTGGCGTATTGCGGCAGCGGGAATTCGCTGCCAAGGCGCGGATCGAGAATCTTGGCTTGTAAGGCGTGCATGCAGAGTTAAACCTGGTTGAGACGTTCGGCGATGAAGGCTACCAGCTGACGGGCGATCTTGCCCTTGCTGGTCTGTGCAAAGAGTGTTGCTTGAAGTTGGCGATCGATCACGCTGCAGGCGTTCTCCTCGCTGTTGAAGCCGATGCTGGGGTTGGCCACGTCATTGGCGACGATCAGGTCGAGGTTCTTGTCCTTGAGCTTGCGCGCGGCGTAATCGAGCAGGTGTTCGGTCTCGGCGGCAAAGCCGACGCTGAACGGGCGGTCGGGGCGGGTGGCGATGGTGGCCAGAATGTCCGGGTTGCGCACCATCTGCAGCAGCAGGCCGTCACCTGTCGTAGGGTCTTTCTTGAGCTTTTGCGGGGCGACGACTTCGGGGCGGTAGTCCGCAACCGCAGCCGATGCGATGAACACATCGCACGGGATCGCCGCTTCGCACGCGGCGAGCATGTCCCGCGCGCTCACCACGTCGATACGGGTCACCCGGTCGGGTGTGGGCAGGTGCACCGGCCCTGTCACCAGGGTTACCCGAGCACCGGCTTCCACCGCCGCTTCGGCCAGGGCAAAGCCCATCTTGCCCGAGCTATGATTGGTGATGTAGCGCACCGGGTCGATGTTTTCCTGGGTCGGGCCTGCGGTAATCAGCACGTACTTGCCGGTCAGCGACTGGCGCTTGAAGGTTTCGGCGGCGCACCAGGCCAGGTCGGTGGCTTCGAGCATGCGGCCAAGGCCCACGTCGCCACAGGCCTGGCTGCCGGAGGCCGGGCCGAACACCTGGATATCGCGGCTTTGCAGCAGCTGCAGGTTGGCCTGGGTGGCCGGGTCGCGCCACATGGCCTGGTTCATGGCCGGTGCCAGCGCCACGGTGGCGTCGGTAGCCAGTACCAGGGTGGTCAGCAGATCGTTGGCAACGCCTTGCGCCAGGCGCGCGATCAGGTCGGCGGTGGCAGGTGCGATCAGCACCAGGTCGGCCCACTTGGCCAGTTCGATATGGCCCATCGCCGCTTCGGCGGCAGGGTCGAGCAGGTCCATGTGCACGGGGTGCCCGGACAGGGCCTGCATGGTCAGCGGGGTGATGAATTCGGCCCCGCCGTGGGTCATGACGACGCGCACTTGCGCGCCGTGCTCCAGGAGTCGGCGAACCAGCTCGGCGCTCTTGTAGGCAGCAATGCCGCCGCCGACGCCAAGAACGATGCGTTTCCGATACAGCCGCTGCATAGGCTTGCCTTTCTTTGATCAGTGTTTGCACGCGGCGACGACGCCTCCCCAGGCCGAATCGTCGCGTAAAAAGAGGGGGCTACGATAGCACAGGGCTGAAATGGGGAGCAGCCACACACAGACAGAGGGACAGCTATGGGTATCAGGGATTGGCCGTCGGCGGAACGCCCGCGGGAGAAGTTGCTGGAGCGAGGGGCCGGGAGCCTGTCGGACGCCGAGTTGCTGGCGGTGTTCCTGCGCACCGGTGTGGCAGGCAAGAGCGCGGTGGACCTGGCGCGCCACCTGTTGCAGCAGTTTGGCGGCTTGCGGCAACTGCTGGAGGCCGATCAGCCGACGTTTCAGCGCGAGCTGGGGCTGGGCCCGGCGAAGTATGCGCAACTGCAGGCGGTGATGGAGATTGGGCGCCGGCACTTGGCCGAAACCATCATCCGCGACCCGGCGTTGCAGAGCCCGGGGGCGGTCCGGCGTTACCTGAAATCGATGCTGCGTCATGAAGAAAGCGAGGTGTTCGGCTGCCTTTACCTGGACAACAAGCACCGTCCTCTAGGGTTCGAGGCGTTGTTCCGCGGGTCCATCAGCAGTGCCAACGTCTACCCTCGGGAAGTCATCAAGCGGGCGTTGGCCAGAAATGCCGCAGCATTGATCCTTTGCCACAATCATCCGTCAGGTGTTTCCGAGCCAAGCCAGGCAGATATCAATCTGACCCTGCGCTTGCAGAAAGCCCTGGGCCTGATCGAGGTGCGGGTGCTGGATCACATCATCATCGGCGATGGGGAGCCATTGTCGATGGTGGAGCGGGGCTTGTTCGCTGCCTGACGCTGCTGTGCGTGGGCGGTACTAGTCGATCAGCTTTGTTGCAACAAACGACGCAGCCAGCCCGACAACCGAAGCCAGCAGCAGGTAGTGACGCACCACAAGCTCGGTTCTGATCGTGGCTGGAAAGGACTCCACGTCTGCGGCCTGCAGCGATCCTGTTCTGATGAAGAGCTTCGCATGAGCCAGAAGCGCAGCGATGCATACGGTAAACACGATTCTGCCAAACACCGTGTTGTACATCACCGGGCGCTGTCGATTCACCACCGCCTTGCAGTTGGCAAGGTACTGGGATGCACTGGTCATGTAGCGCATGCCAGCCTGTGCGTACTGGGTGGCGACCCACCCCAGGCCGGCGATGCAAGGCAGTTGCAGTGCAAGGGGCAGCCAATAGGGTGAGTACCCGCCGAGCCCGAACTCCGTCGGCTCGCCCTGGTGCTGAACGGCTTTGAGCACCTGCAGGGCAAGGGCCAGCAGCACCAGAACAGCCAGCATTGCCAGCCTGAGGTGGTGGCTAAGAACCAGCAGCGTTCTGAGGTTGCCGGGGAAGCGCTTGATGTCCTCTGCGCTCAGGCCCCCGAACTCGACCGGGCAATCGGGGTAGGCCAACAGGCCGGCAATGTCGCCCACTGCCCTGAATCGTTGGCGCAGGCCCAGGTTGAGGCTGTACCGATGAGCGTCAACCAGCGGCGAGTTGTGAAGGTGCTCGAGCGCTTCGGCCAATCGCTGGGTGGCAATGTAGAGAAGCAGTGCGCCGAAGACCACCGGGCCGAGTATCAGTGCCACGGTGAGGCCGGCGATAGCCGCTTCGATCCAGTATTCAATATCCAATGCGGCTATCCGTACGGTGCGGTTCGCTGGGCAACCATCGTAAGTCGATGGCGAGAGTCACCTGGCGGCCTGAACACGCGCTGCAGGCTGCTGCAGTGTCCTTCGGGCTGCCAGAGGACGCTGTCAGGAGCCTGCAGGCGCGAGTCGTTCAGCGTGCGGTCTTCACCGTGGCAAAGTCCTGCCGGCCGAACGGGCTGACCGTGTAGCCCTCCACATCCTTGCGCATCAGCACCGCTGCCGTGGGGTGCGCCAGTGGCAGCCACAGCGCCTGCTGCTGGATCAGCCCCTGGGCCTGCTGGTACAGGCGGCTGCGCACGCTCTGGTCGTTGGTGGTCTTGCCGGCACTGATCAACTGGTCCAGGCGCTTGTCGCAGTACCGTGCGAAGTTGGTCCCCGACTCTACTGCCGGGCAGGCAAACTGCGGGCTGAGGAAGTTGTCGGGGTCGCCGTTGTCGCCGGCCCAGCCCATGAACAGCAAATCGTGCTCACCGGCCTTGGCGCGACGGATCAGCTCGCCCCATTCGATCACGCGAATCTCGGCCTTGATGCCGACCTTCGCCAGGTCTGCCTGCAGCAGTTGTGCCCCCAGGCTCGGGTTGGGGTTGAGCAGGCTTCCCGAAGGGCGCGTCCAGATTGTGGTGCTGAAGCCGTCCGGCAATCCGGCCTTGACCAGCAGCGCCTTGGCTTTGGTCGCGTCGGTCGGGTAACCCGGCAAGTCCTTGGCGTAGCTCCAGGTGTTGGGCGGCAGGGGGCCTTCAGCGGCGACTGCGGTGCCTTCGAACACGGCCTTGAGGTAGCTGGTCTTGTCGAACGCCAGGTTGATCGCCTGCCGTACCTCGACCTTGTCCAGCGGCGGGTGCTGGCTGTTGATCGCGACGAACGCGGTCATGAACGCCTCGGTCTTCTCGACCTTCAGGTTTGCGTCTTCGGCGGCTGCCGCAACGTCCAGCGGCTTGGGCGACAGGGCGATCTGGCACTCGTTGCGCCGCAGTTTCTGCAGGCGCACGTTGGCGTCGGGGGTGATCGCGAAAATCAGCGGGTCGACGCTCGGCTTGCCGGCAAAATAGTCGGCATTGGCGCGGTAGCGGATCACCGCGTCCTTCTGGAAACGCTGGAACACGAACGGGCCGGTGCCGATCGGCTGGCTGTTGAGCTTCTCCGGGGTGCCGGCCTTGAGCAACTGGTCGGCGTATTCGGCCGAATAGATCGAGGCGAAGCCCATGCTCAGGGTGGCGAGGAAGGTCGCGTCCGGATGGTCGAGGGTAAAGCGCACGCTCAGCGGATCGGGTGCCTCCACCTGCTTGATCAGGCTGGGCAGCTGCAACGACTGGGCATGCGGGTAGCCGCTCTGGGTGATCTTGTGCCAGGAGTGGGCGGGGTAGAGCATGCGCTGGAAGCTGAACAGCACGTCGTCGGCGTTCAGCACGCGGCTGGGCTTGAAGTACGGCGTACTGTGAAACTTTACCCCCGGGCGCAGCTTGAAGTCGTAGACCAGGCCGTCGGCCGATACCGTCCAGCTTTCGGCCAGGCTCGGCACCACCTTGCCGCTGGTGGCGTCGAATTCCACCAGCCGGTTCATGAGCACATCGGCAGAAGCATTGGTGGTGGTCAGCGCGTTATACTGCACCACGTCAAAGCCTTCGGGGCTGGCCTCGGTACATACGCTCAAGGCGCCTGCCTGGGCCAGTGCGGGGCTTAGCAGCGCTGCGAGCAACAGGGGTAAAGCGGCACGACGCATGGTGACTCCTTGGCTGATCAATGGCCCATCTGCCCGTGCAGTCTGGAAAACTCCTACCCTAGTGCGCAAGGCCGTAAATGGCCAACTCCTTTTTCAAGGAATATTGCGACGAGCGGTTTTGTCGCTGGAAGCCCTGCATCCGGGCGGCCTGGGTTGATTCATGCATCGTGCGATCACATCAAATGTTGTTGTACCCCGGCCTTTCTGGTATAAAGCAGCGCTCTTTTCTAGGGGCTCGGTTTGTCGCATCTGCAGATCTTGCCGATAAGACCCTGAAGAAACACGGCGCCTGGCGCCAAAGACTGAGAGATTAAGCGGCCAACCCATGCCGGGTTGGGCATGTGGTTTTAGAGGGCTGAGGCATGTCGAGAGTCTGTCAAGTTACCGGTAAGGGTCCGGTAACCGGGAATAACATTTCCCACGCGAATAACAAAACCCGTCGTCGTTTCCTGCCGAACCTGCAGCATCACCGCTTCTGGGTCGAGTCGGAGAAGCGTTTCGTGCGTCTGCGCGTTTCTGCCAAAGGCATGCGTATCATCGACAAGCGCGGCATCGATGCCGTTCTGGTCGAAATTCGCCGTAACGGCGCCAAGGTCTAAGGGAGAAAATCATGCGTGAATTGATCCGTCTGGTGTCGACCGCTAATACCGGCCACTTCTACACCACCGACAAGAACAAGCGCACCACTCCGGACAAAATCGAAATCAAAAAATTCGATCCGGTTGTTCGCAAGCACGTGATCTACAAGGAAGCCAAGATCAAGTAATTGATCCCGGCTTACGAAAAAAGGCCCGCATCTCACGATGCGGGCCTTTTTTTATGGCGATTTTCTGTTCAGCCGAAATGGAAACCGCTGATCAGGCCCGCCTCGTTGCCGCTGATGTTCACGCGTTGCGGGTCCATTTCGCGGGTCGACATCTCGCCGATGCCGACCACGCGCTGGCGCCCGGTCAGTTCGCTGATGTAGGCCTTCACGGTCGGCACGTAGCGGGTGCCGACCAGGCGGCCGATGCAGGTGAGCACTTCGTCGTTGCTCAGTTGCAACGCTTCGATGGGACAGACGACCGGTTGATCCTTTTGCATGGTGAGGCTCCTTGAGTTCAGGTGGGTCCGGATAAGGACCTCGCCATGCTCGCGCCAGGGAGGGCTGGCGCGGCGGTATCTATCTATGGCCTATGCCTTGGGCTCGAACATCACGTAGATCTTGCGGCAGGTCTCCAGCACCTCCCAGGTGCCCTTGAAGCCGGCCGGGATCACGAAGCGGTCACCGGTGCGCAGG
This sequence comes from Pseudomonas sp. VE 267-6A, assembly GCF_024126555.1. Classification (NCBI taxonomy): domain Bacteria; kingdom Pseudomonadati; phylum Pseudomonadota; class Gammaproteobacteria; order Pseudomonadales; family Pseudomonadaceae; genus Pseudomonas; species Pseudomonas sp. VE 267-6A. The sequence continues at coordinate 3,638 of NZ_JAMYBY010000009.1, read as the reverse complement.
GTCTTGGCGTTGCCTTCTTCGTCGCGCAACACCGATACGCCGTGCACGATCTCGCAGTACTCGTGTTCAGTGTAATTGACGGTCCATTGCCCGGGCGCTCCCTCCCACACACCAGCGGCGAATTGCCCGCAAGGGCTGGCGTAATGGTTGTAGACCGCCTGCTCCGGGTCGCCCTTGAGCACTTTTTCGGCAGCCGGGCGGTAGCGCTCGGCCTCGGTCAGTACCTGTGCGAAGTCGACAATCTGCTGGATATTCATGTTTGGGTCCCCTGATTGTTAAATAAAGTGCACATCACTAGGCATTTGGCCATGTATTGTCAAATATATTGATAATTCAGGTGCCAGAGTTTAGGGTGTCGAGTGCCGTAGAGCGACAATCGCTCCGGCCGTATTCTGACAGCGCCCTGGCCCCTCGTGCGGCGCTGCATTTCAACAACAGGAGGAGTTTCGTATGACCACCCTGACTCGTGCGGACTGGGAACAGCGTGCCCAGCAACTCAAGATCGAAGGCCGTGCTTTCATCAATGGTGAATACACCGCCGCCGTTTCCAACGCCACGTTCGAGTGCCTGAGCCCGGTTGACGGACGCCTTCTGGCGCAGGTCGCCAGCTGCGACGAGGCCGACGCCCAGCGCGCCGTGGAAAACGCCCGCGCCACCTTCGAGTCCGGCGTGTGGTCACGCCTGGCCCCGGCCAAGCGCAAGGCTACCCTGATCCGTTTCGCCGCGCTGCTCAAGCAGAACGTCGAGGAGCTGGCCCTGCTCGAAACCCTTGACATGGGCAAGCCGATCAACGACTCGCTGAACATCGACGTGCCGGGCGCTGCCCAGGCACTGAGCTGGAACGGCGAAGCCATCGACAAGATCTACGACGAAGTCGCGGCCACCCCGCACGACCAGCTAGGCCTGGTAACCCGCGAGCCTGTGGGTGTGGTGGCGGCCATCGTGCCGTGGAACTTCCCCCTGCTGATGGCCAGCTGGAAACTCGGCCCGGCGCTGGCCACCGGTAACTCGGTGGTGCTCAAGCCGTCCGAGAAGTCCCCGCTGACCGCCATCCGCATCGCCCAGCTGGCCATCGAGGCCGGTATCCCGGCCGGCGTGCTGAACGTGCTGCCTGGCTACGGCCATACCGTCGGCAAGGCTCTGGCCCTGCACATGGACGTCGATACCCTGGTGTTCACCGGCTCGACCAAGATCGCCAAGCAGCTGATGATCTACGCCGGCGAATCGAACATGAAACGCGTGTGGCTGGAAGCCGGCGGCAAGAGCCCGAACATCGTGTTCGCCGATGCCCCGGACCTGAACGCCGCTGCCGCCGCCGCGGCCAGTGCCATCGCCTTCAACCAGGGCGAAGTGTGCACCGCAGGTTCGCGTCTGCTGGTCGAGCGCTCGATCAAGGACAAATTCCTGCCGCTGGTACTGGAGGCCCTCAAGGCCTGGAAGCCTGGCAACCCGCTGGACCCGGCCACCACCGTTGGTGCCCTGGTCGACACCCAGCAGATGAACACCGTGCTGTCCTACATCGAGGCTGGTCACACCGATGGCGCCAAGCTGCTGGTGGGCGGCAAGCGCATCCTCGAAGAAACCGGCGGCACCTATGTCGAACCGACCATCTTCGACGGCGTGAGCAACGCCATGCGCATCGCCAAGGAAGAGATCTTCGGCCCGGTACTGTCGGTGATCACCTTCGACAGCGTCGAAGAAGCCATCCAGATCGCCAACGACACCCCTTACGGCCTGGCCGCAGGTGTATGGACCGCCGACATCAGCAAGGCGCACAAGACCGCCAAGGCCCTGCGTGCCGGCAGCGTGTGGGTCAACCAGTACGACGGTGGCGACATGACTGCGCCGTTCGGTGGCTTCAAGCAGTCGGGCAACGGCCGTGACAAGTCGCTGCACGCACTGGACAAGTACACCGAGCTCAAGGCCACCTGGATCAAGCTGTAAGGCCATGGGTGCGGCCTGGTGCCGCGCCCCGAGCGATCCGCGCCACAGCCGGGCCCTGCGTTAGCGCAGGCCCGGCTGTGTTGCTTGTGGCGATCCATCATTCTGCGAGGAAGTACACATGCGTTGGGCTACCTACTTCGCCGTGCTGTCGTCGGTTCTGAGCGTCGGCCTTGCCCTGGGCGTGAGCATGCCGTTGGTATCGCTGCGTCTGGAGAGCTGGGGCTATGGCAGCTTTGCCATTGGTGTGATGGCGGCGATGCCGGCAATTGGCGTGCTGGTTGGCGCCAGCCTGTCCAGCCGCCTGGCGGCGTATTTCGGCACCGCCACGCTGATGCGCCTGTGCCTGCTGGCCGGTGCGTTGTCCATCGGCCTGCTGGCGCTGCTGCCCAGCTATCCGGTGTGGCTGGCGTTGCGCCTGCTGATCGGGGTGATCCTGACCATCGTGTTCATCCTTGGTGAAAGCTGGATCAACCAGCTGGTGGTCGAGCAATGGCGTGGCCGCCTGGTGGCGCTGTATGGCAGCAGCTATGCCCTCAGCCAGCTGGCCGGGCCGCTGCTGCTGGGCGTGCTGGGTTCGGAGGATGACCTGGGCTTCTGGATCGGGGCCGGGTTGCTGGTGGTGGCACCGCTGGTGCTGATCGGCCGCAGCGGGGCGCCCAGCGCTGAAGCCTGTGGTGTGGGCCTGCGTGACCTGGTGGGCTTCTGCCGGCGCTTGCCGGTAATCGCCTGGGCCATTGCGCTGTTCGCCGCGTTCGAGGCGATGATCCTCACCCTGTTGCCGGTGTACTGCCTGCAGCAGGGCTTCACCACCGAGCTGGCGCTGTTCATGGTCAGTACCGTGGTGGTGGGCGATGCGGTACTGCAACTGCCGATTGGGGCGCTGGCCGACTACATGTCGCGCCGCACGCTGTTCACCGGCTGCGCCATGACCCTGCTGGTGTCGAGCCTGGCCATTCCGGTGCTGATGCACACGCCGGCGATCTGGCCATTGTGGGTGCTGTTCGGCGCCAGTGCCGGTGGCCTGTTCACCCTGTCGCTGATCCTGATCGGCGAACGCTATCGCGATGATGCGCTGGTGCGCGCCAACGCCCACGTGGCGCAGCTGTGGGGCATCGGCTGCCTGATCGGGCCATTGGCTGCAGGGGCCGGCAGCCAGTGGGTGAGCGGGCATGCGTTGCCGCTGCTGATGGCGGCGGGCGCGTTCGGGCTGGTGCTGTTGGCGATGCGGCCGAATGCCTTCGAGCCTGCCACGGCCTAGGGCCGCTTTGTACCGGTTGAATCCCCTCGAGGAGCGCTATTCTCGGGGGATTTCACCTTTCGTCGCTTTCACCCAGCTGCGCAACTTCTTGCGCACCAAAATGTGGATAAACCTGTGCATACATTGCTGCAGGTCATAATAAACGTGGCCTGCAGCCAACTGCGCAACTTCTTGCACAGTACTGCGCAAGAAGTTGCGCACTTTTTCGGGTTTTCTCGCGTAAAAGTGCTCAAAAAACGTACAGCAAAAACGCAAGCTACTGATTAACAACAACTAAATTTCAGTTGGCACGCGTCTTGAACTGTCTCCTTGCAGCCGCACGGCATTTTTCGCCTGTCCGGCTTCACTTTTTGCAAGGAGCAAACCCCCATGGCAACACCTGCCTACATGTCCGTCACCGGCACCAAACAAGGCCTGATCACCGCCGGTGCCTTCA